>NZ_JARANU010000013.1:0-94520 GCF_029889855.1 Halopenitus sp. POP-27
CCGCGTCCCACACGTCGTCCTCATCTTCTTCTACATCGTCGTCTTTCTGCTCTTCCTATTCTAGTTTATTCTCGTCGTCATCATCGTCGTCATCATCGTCGTCATCATCGTCGTCATCATCGTCCTCTGTGACGTTGATATTTCCAGACTCAGTCTCCGCCGTCGAGTCGGTCGTGTCGGACTCGACGGTCAGGGTCCACTCGTAGCGCCCCGCGTCGAAGTCGCCGACGTCCTCGAAGGTGACCGTCGCGGTCCCGTCCCCGGAGACGGTCCCGACGTCGATCGTCTCCTCGACGCCGTCGTCGGCCTCGACCGTGAGCGTCACGGTCACGTTCTCGGCGGTCACGCCCGCGGTTTCGGCGACCGTGACGGTGGGTTCGTACTCGTGGTCCGTGTCGGCGTCCTCGAGCCCGTCGATCGAGGCAAACTCGAGGGTCGGTGCGGTGGGCTCCTCCTCGTCATCATCAGCATCGCCGTCGTCCGTCCCACCATCGCCGTCATCGGCATCGCCGTCATCGGTATCGTCACCGTCGCCGTCATCGGTGTCGTCACCGTCACCGGCATCGTTCGTGGCGGCGAGGTCGCGGGTGGTCCGGTCGAGCACCTCACCCGAGGCGTCGTGGACGACCGAAACGACGACGGTGTCCCCGTCGTCGTACGGCGGAGACGTGAGTCGCCACTCGTCGCCGGGGCGCCACGTCCCGGTGATCGGGGTGACGGTGCCCGGACCGTCGGTCCCGTCCAGCCGATAGCGGTCGACCTGGTCGTCGTGTTCGATCCGTATCGAGACCGAATCGGCGGCAAGCGCGTCGCCGCCACCGTGAGTCACGGAAACGGCCGATTCGGTCACGTCGGTCTCGACGATGGTCGCCCCGGTGCTCCCCGGGGCGTCGTCGGTCACGGCGGCGAGGCCGGCGACTCCGACCGTCGTTGTGAGGGCAATGACTACCCCCAGAATCATGATCGCGCCGATCGCCGACGACTGTGCACGCACGTGAGGTATATACGACACGGATCAGTATAATTGTACCCTTTGAGAGGTACTCCGGCCGATAGAGGTGTTTCAGACGGAGCGTTCGACCGGGATCCCGTGACGGCGGAACACGAGAACCACCGCGGTGATGCCGGTCAGGGCAACCGCCGCCGCCAGCGCGGTCGAGACGTCGATCCCGACGATCCCCGCGACGCTCGTCACGAGCGTGAACGCGAGAAAGACCGGCAGAACGACCGCGATCGCGTAGTACCACGGTGCCTCGAGGATCCGGGCGATCGGCCCGGCCCCACGCGAGAACTCCTCACGGGCGAGCCGACCGAGCACCCAGCCGTCGAACAGCAGGAAACCGATCAGGCCGGCGGTGAGCACGACGTTCGAGAGCGTGTCGGCGAGCAGCCCGAAGACGGACGGCGAGAGCGCGGCGACCGTCCCGGTGACGAGGAAGATTCCGCCCGTCCCGAGGGTCGCTCGGCCGCGTGAGAGGTCGTGTTCGTCGACGAGATAGGCGACGAGGACCTCGAGGATGCTGATCGCCGAGGACAGCGCTGCCAGCAGAACGACGCCGAAGAAGACGACGCCGACGAGACGGCTGTAGGGAAGTTCGGCGAAGGCACCCGCGAGACTCACGAACAGGGCACCGGGACCGCCCTGTCCGGGTGAGACGCCAAGCGAGAACAGCAGCGGGAAGATGACCAGCCCGGCAAGCACGCCGATGGCGGTGTTGAGAACCGCGATCAGGGTGCCGTCGGCGGCAAGCGATCGGTCCTCGCCGAGGTACGACGAGTAGGTGAGCATCGTGCCGGCCCCGACCGAGAGGGTAAAAAGCGCCTGTCCGGCGGCGGCCGGCAGGACGCTGAAGAAGTTCTCACGAAGGTACGAGACGTCCAGAGAGAGGTAGAAGTCGTAGCCGCCGCCGGCCCCCGGCAGCGTCGAGACCCAGACGGCGAGCCCGCCGAAGAGGACGACGATCCCCGGCACCATCACCGTCGTCGACAGCTCGATCCCCCGTTCGACGCCGAGGTAGACGATGGCGACCGTCGCCGCCAGAAAGAGGACGTGGAACCCGACCGCGCCGAGCCCGTAATCGATCGCGGCGAAGTACTGCTGGGGCGCCGCGAAGTAGGCACCGGTGGTGCTCGCGAACGTGTACCGCAGGATCCACCCGCCGACGACCGAGTAAAACGAGAGGATCACCAGACACGCGATCAACGCGATCGCGCCGAGTGGGCGGTACCACCGTCCGGCCAATTCGTCGAAGGCCCCGACCGGATTGCGGTTGCTTCGACGGCCGATCACGAACTCGCCGATGAGACCCGGAACGCCGACGCCGACGACCAACACGAGATACAGCGTCAAAAACGCCGCCCCGCCGTTCTCGGCGGTCAACCACGGGAACCGCCAGATGTTCCCGATCCCGACCGCGCTCCCGACGGCGGCGAGAATGAAGCCGATCCGGGTCCGCCACGTGGATCTCGTCATCGTCGTTCGCTCGGGGACCGGCGCGAAAAAGGCTGACGAGACGCATCGACGGCGGGCGGCGGTGCGACGGACGCCGACGCTCAGAACGGCGCGAAGAACGCGGCGTCCTCGACGAGGAACAGCTCGTTGATGCCGAGCGCGAGCGTGAGCAGCACGCCGCCGACGACCACGAGGCGGATGGTCCATAGCCAGACGGTACCGAACGTCGCGTATCCCTCGGCGCCCGAGAGCAGCTCCTCGACGGACTCCCGGCCGATGACCCACCCGACGAACAGGACCGTAAGCAGCACGGACAGCGGGAGCAGCGCCTGATAGGCGATGTTGTCGAACCAGGTCAACCAGGCGGTGTCCCACGCGGAGGGCACCCCGAGCAGGAAGAGGGCGACCCCGATGGCGATCGACAGCATCGGCCGCGGCACGTCGTAGTTGTCGTTGGCGTACGAGACGGTCACCTCGAGCAGGCTGATCGCCGAGGAGAGCGCCGCGATGAACACGACGCCGAAGAAGACGACGCCGAAGAGCCGGCCGAACGGGACCGACCCGAAGCCGGCTGCGGTCGCGACGAACAGCGCGCCGGCGCCGCCGGTGTCGGTGGTGATGTCCGCCCCGGCGCCGATCGTCAACAGGATCGGGAAGACGACCAGTCCGGCGAGGATCCCGACGAGGGTGTTCGTGATGACCACGGAGCCGCCGTCGAGGATCAGGTTGTCGTCACGCCCCACGTACGAGGAGTAGGTGATCATGATCGCCATCCCGAGCGAGAGGGTGAAGAACGCCTGCCCGACCGCGAACGGGATGATGGTGCCGGCGTTCTCGATCATCGTCGAGAGGTCCGGCGAGAGGAAGAAGGCGTAGCCCTCGCCGGAACCCGGCAGCGTCGCCACCCAGATAGCCAGCGCGACCATCAGGATCACGATGCTGGGCACCATCACCTTGGTCGCCTTCTCGATGCCGTCCTCGATCCCGAGCGCCACGATACCGACGACGATCGCGAGGAAGACCGCCTGTGCGAGGACCGCCCCCGGACCGGCGGAGACGGCGGCGAAGTACTCGCCGGGGTTCGCGAAGTACGCGCCGTTCACGCTCCCGAGGATGTACCGCAGGACCCATCCGCCGACGACGTTGTAGTACGAGAGGATCCAGAAGCCGGTTACCACCGCGAGTGCACCGGCGATCCGCCACGGACCGGAGCCAAGCCGGCCGAAGGCGTCGATCGCGTTGCGTTTCGTCCGGCGACCGAGTACGAACTCCGAAAGCATCGCCGGGAAGCCGATCAGGAAGACGGCAGCGAGGTAGAAGACGACGAAGGCCGCGCCGCCGTTCGTCGCCGTCTTGAACGGGAACTGCCAGAGGTTCCCGAGTCCGACCGCGCTACCGATCGCCGCGAGGATGAACCCGACACGGGTCGCCCAGGTTTCTCGTTGAGCCATGTATCGGCTCGTTTCACCGTTGTACCCGATAACCCCTGTGGTTCCGGATCCGACCGGTCCGACCCCGGAACGAACCGATGACGCGCTCGATCCGACCCCGGAACGACGCGCCGTCGACGCGTTCCTGGACGACCTTTATACCCCGGACGCACGTACGATCGCTATGGATGTGGATCCGGAGATCGGGTCGCTTTCGGGCGAGTCGGTCGTCGTCATCGGCGGCGGGTTCGGCGGGCTCTCGACGGCGTGTTACCTGGCCGATGCGGGCGCCGAGGTGACCCTTCTCGAGAAGAACGAGCAGCTCGGCGGGCGAGCGAGCCGACTCGAGACCGACGGGTTCCGGTTCGATATGGGGCCGTCGTGGTACCTGATGCCCGACGTGTTCGAGCGCTTCTTCGGGCATTTCGGTCGATCGCCGTCCGATTACTACTCGATCTCCCAGCTCGATCCGCACTATCGCGTCTTCTGGAAGGACGGCGATCAGGTCGACGTCGTCCCCGACCTCGAGACGAACAGGAAGCTGTTCGAATCCTATGAGCCGGGCGCCGGGGACGCCCTGGAACGATATCTCGCGGAGGCGGAATACACCTACGAGGTCGGGATGGAACACTTCGTCTACGAGGACCGGCCACGACTCCGGGACTACGTCGATCGCGACGTCCTCCGACACGCCCACGGGCTCTCGCTGCTCGGCTCGATGCAGGACCACGTCGAGGGCTATTTCGACCATCCGAAGCTGCAACAGCTGATGCAGTATTCGCTGGTGTTTCTCGGCGGATCGCCGCGGAACACGCCGGGGCTGTACAACCTGATGAGCCACGTCGATTTCAACATGGGCGTCCACTATCCCGACGGCGGGATCGGCGCGGTCGTCGACGCCGTCGTCGATCTCGGGGCGGAGCTGGGCGTCGAGTACGTCACCGACGCCGAAGCCACCGCGATCGAGGGTCGTCGCGGGGGGTTCGCGGTCGACGCCGAAAACGGCGAGCGGTATCTCGCCGACCTGGTCGTCTCGGACGCTGATTACGCCCACACCGAACGGGACCTCCTCCCGCCGAAGAAGCGGCAGTACACCGACGAGTACTGGGAATCGCGGACCTACGCGCCCTCGGCGTTCCTGATCTACCTCGGCGTCGAGGGTGAGGTCCCCGAGCTGGCCCACCACACGCTCGTGCTCCCCACGGAGTGGGAGCAACACTTCGACCAGATCTTCGCGGACCCCGCGTGGCCCGAAGACCCTGCCTACTACCTCTGTGTCCCGTCGAAGACCGACGACACGGTGGCGCCGGCGGGCCACAGCAACCTCTTTGCCCTCGTGCCGATCGCGCCCGGCCTCGACGACGACGCGGAGACACGGTCGTGGTACCGCGACCTGATCCTCGAGGACATCGCCGAGCACACCGGAACCGACCTGCGCGACCGGATCGTCCTCGAGGAGACGTTCTCGGTGAGCGAGTTCGCCGACCGCTACAACAGCTACCGGGGCTCCGCGCTCGGGCTTGCACACACGCTCCGGCAGACGTCGCTGCTGCGGCCGCCGCACGTCTCCGAGACGGTCGACGGGCTCTACTTCACCGGCTCGTACACCACCCCGGGAATCGGCGTCCCGATGTGTCTCATCAGCGGCCAACTGACCGCGGAGTACATGACGGGATCGTGACGTCGATCGAGCCGACCGAGTCGACCGAGCGCGACGGCGGAGCCGACGCCGCGAGCCAGGCTCCCGTCCCGACGGTTCGCGGCCGGCTCCGATACCTGCTGGTGCTGTCACGGCCCCGGTTCTGGTTCTATCTGGCCGGGCCGGTCATCGTGGGCGTCGCGTACGGTGCCGACGCCGTTCCGGAACTGTTCGGCCCGGCGGCACTCGTCCTGTTCGGCTACTTCCTCGTGCCCGCCAACGTCCTCCTGTACGGCGTCAACGACCTGTTCGACGCCGACATCGACGCCGAGAACCCGAAGAAGGCGGCCGAGGACGGACGCGAGTCACGGTGGCGCGGCGACCGCGTCGTCACCGCCGCGATCGTGGCGGCCGGCCTTCTGAGCCTCGTGACGCTGGCCGTGACGCCGCCGATCGCGTGGCCGTACCTCGGCGGCTTCCTCCTGCTTGCGGTGGGCTACAGCGCGCCGCCGACCCGGTTGAAGACGACGCCGCTTCTCGATTCCGTCTCGAACGGCCTGTACGTTCTCCCGGGCGCGGCCGCCTACGCTGCCCTCTCGGGGATCCATCCGCCGGTCGCTGCCCTCCTCGGCGCCTGGACGTGGGCGATGGCGATGCACACGTTCTCGGCGATCCCCGACATCGAACCCGACCGACAGGCAGGGATCCGGACGACTGCGACCGTCCTCGGAGCGCGGCGCGCCTACGGGTACTGTGCCGGCTGGTGGGCGATCGCCGTGGTCGTGTTCGCGATCCTCGATCCCCGGCTCGGAGCGTTGCTGGGCGTCTACCCGATCTTCGTCGCCGTCGTCGCAGCGACCGACGTGGCGGTCGAGCGGGCCTACTGGTGGTTCCCGGCGCTCAACACCGTCGTCGGGACGGCTCTCACGATCGGCGGCCTGACCAGGATCGTCCGTCCGGCCGAAGCGGGACTGCTGATCGAGGTGTGGTCCCTCGTTGGGGTGATCGTTGGTGTCGCGTGAAGACGGGGGCGGACCGCTCGGAAGCGCACTGCATCGACTCCCGCGAACGCGTGCGGACGTCGAGGTCGCCTTCGACCGGCTCGTTGCGGAGAATCGGTTCACGATCGCGGTGGTGTTCCCGATCGTCGGCGCGGTCTCGCTGGTCGCGAGCGCGGCGGAGTGGCTTCCCGAGCCGCTGGCGTTCAACCCGTGGTTCCTGTTGATGGGGGTCGTGGTGATGCGCTCGCCGCTCGTCGCCGGGGTGTTGCCGCTGGTCGATCGGCGGGCGGCGGCCTGGATCGGCGCGCTCGTCGCCTACACCTACGTGATCGAAGCGATCGGCGTGGCGACTGGGTGGCCCTACGGCGCGTTCACCTACGGGATCGATCTGGGCCCGATGCTCGGCGGCGTCCCGCTGGCGCTCCCGGTCTTTTTCATCCCGCTCGTGGTGAACGCGTACCTGCTGTGTCTGTTGTTGCTGGGTACGCGCGCGGAGACCGCGATCGTCCGCCTGCTGGCCGTGATCGCGGCCGTGATCGCGATGGACGTCGTGTTGGATCCCGGCGCGGTCGCGCTCGGGTTCTGGCGCTACGACGCCGGCGGCGCCTTCTACGACGTTCCGCTCTCGAACTACCGCGGCTGGGTGCTCTCGGCGACCGTTGCCGTCGTCGCGCTCGATCGGGCCTTCGACCGGCGGCGACTGCTCGACCGGCTCGAGTCGTGCCCGTTCATGCTCGACGATATGGTGAGCTTCGTGATCCTCTGGGGCGGGATCAGCCTCTGGTTCGGGGCCCTTCTGCCGGCCGCCGTCGCCGTGGTCTTCGGTGTCGGGCTCGTTCGTGCCGACCGGTTCGACGCCCGCGTCTTCGATCCCCGCCACCGCGGGACGTGGGGTCGCGCCGACGCCCCGCGAGCACCGGCGTCCGACGACCCGAGTCGAGATCCCGAAACCGATCGGAGTTAAGGTCGATCGGTACCTCTTCGAGGGTATGTCACGGCAGGGTGACGGGTCGGCACGGGCAACCGACACGGGAACGACCGACTCCGAGGCGGCCGACTCCGAGGCGACAGACCCGGAGGCGACGCCCACCGACGCCGGCGGACGACCCTGTCCGCTGTGTGCGCGACCGATGCAGCACCGCCACTGCAAGTACGTCTGTCCGACTCACGGCGTGGTCTACGACTGTAGCGATACGTTCTATTGAGCAGGTCGAACCGGACGACGATCGGGCCGTCGACGCCGGCGTCGTCGAGCGAAACCGCACGAACAATTATGGGTCTACGTCCCGTGTGATCCGATGGTATGGGAACCCGCACATTCACGTCCGATCGATCGATCACGGCCGATCGTGACGCGTCACGGGTGGTCCGATGATCGACGACGACCGGGTCGCCCGCGGCAAGCGGATCCAGCGGCAAACGGGGGCGACCTTCCACGTCGCCACGCGCCTCCTGCCGGAGCGGATCCGGTACCCCACCTACGTCCTCTACGGCTTCTTCCGCGTCGCCGACGAGATCGTCGACGCGGCCGACACCGCTCCGCCGGCCGAACAACGGGCCGAGATCGAACGGATCCGACGGATCGTCCTCGGTGAGGAGCCCCCGGGTGAGGATCCGGACGACGAGGTGCTCGCCGCGTTCCGTGACCTCAGGACCGAGACCGGAATCGCCCGGACGGACGTGGCGGTGTTCCTCGAGGCGATGGCCAGCGACGTCGACCGATCGCGGTACGAGACGTACGCCGACCTCGAGGCGTACATGGACGGGTCGGCGGCGGCGGTCGGTCGGATGATGACCGCAGTGATGGACGTCGAGGACCCGGAACGGGCGCTTCCACACGCCACGACGCTCGGCGAGGCGTTCCAGATGACCAACTTCCTGCGCGACGTCGGCGAGGACGTCCGCGAGCGCGACCGCGTCTACCTGCCCGCCGAAACGCTGCGCGAACACGGCGCCTCGGTCGATCAGATCCGTGAGCGGCACTTTGACGAGTCGGTCGCCGCCGCGATCCGGGCGGAACTGGCCCGCACCGAGGATCTCTACGCTGAGGGTGTGGCGGGGATCCGGTACCTGCCCGCGGACTGCCAGCTCGCGGTCCTGCTCGCGGCGGTATTGTACGCCGATCACCACCGACTGATCCGGGATCTCGACTATGATACGCTCTCGCAAACTCCCGAGCTCTCGATCGCGCGGCGGCTCCGACTGCTCGCGCGCACCTGGTGGCTCTTCCGGCGGTACGACGACCCGGAGACCGTCTTTTATGCGGCGATCGATTCCTTCGACGTCGAGGCGCCGGCGCGAACCACACACACGCACAGCTGGCGGGACTGTCAGCTGATGTCGTACCTCTCGCGGTGAGAACCCGGCTGCAAAACCGCAAAAACGCAAAGACCGCACGAACGCGAACCCGAACGTCAGGGTACCGTTACCGGTTCAGCACTCGGACCAGCCGCAGGACTCGCACGTCTTACAGCCCTCCGAGAAGTAGAGGCTGAGACCGCCACACTCGGGACACTCCGGCGACTCGCCGGCCGCGATCAGGTCCTGCGTGGCGTCCTGCTCGGGCTCGGCGACGTCGCTGCCGGTACCCGGCGCCGGACCGGCCTCGCCGGCCGCCGCGTCGGCAGCAACCCCGCCGCCGTCTGTCTGTTCCGCGCCGGTTGCCGGCACGTCCTCTGCGCCGTCCTCCTCGAGTTCGCTCAGCGACTGCTGCTGGGGGATCCCCTTGTCGATCTCGTCGTCGAGGTAGCGACGCAGCGCCGTTCCGATCGCGTCCGGGATGGACTGGATCTGCTC
The DNA here is from genome assembly GCF_029889855.1 of Halopenitus sp. POP-27. NCBI lineage: Archaea > Methanobacteriati > Methanobacteriota > Halobacteria > Halobacteriales > Haloferacaceae > Halopenitus > Halopenitus sp. POP-27. The sequence goes on from NZ_JARANU010000013.1 coordinate 9,319, forward strand.
GCCTTTGTCCCAGGCGACCTTCGGGCTGCGCGTGCCCTGCAGCTCGTCGACGATCTCGACCGGGTCGACCCCCGAGCGGAGCGCCGTCGAGATGACCTTCGCGAGCGCCTCCGTGAAGGAGTTCGTGTAGCCGCCCGAGTGGCCGATGTTGGCGAACAGCTCGAAGGGCCCGCCGTTCTCGTCCTCGTTGATGGTCACGTAGAGCTTGCCGTAGCCGGTTTCCACCCGCTGGGTGACGCCGTTGAGCGAGTCGGGACGGGGACGCGTCTCCGCGTAGTTGACCGTCGGTCGCTCGCTGGCCTCGAGCAGGCCGTCGATCTCCGCGTCGATCTGCGCCCGGACGTCCTCGTTGTCGAGGAACGCCTCGACGCCGCCGAAGACCTCCTCGATCTGTTCGACGATCGTCTCGGCCGCCTCGGACTCGTCCGCGAACTCCGCGTTCTTCGCACGGGTCGTCAGCACCTGCTTCGAGCGCGTGCCGTCGCGGTAGACGGTGACGCCCTTGCCGCCGTGGTCGTAGATGTATCGGTACACCTCGTCCATGTCCTCGGGCGACGCCGAGTTGGGGAAGTTACAGGTCTTCGAGATGGCCGAGTCGACCCCGCGCTGGCAGGCACACTGGACCGCCGCGTGCTGTTTGCCCGAGAGGTCGCCGGTGACGACGAACAGCTCGCCGATGGGGTTGGGAACGGTGTCGAGCCCCTCGACGCCGTCGAACTCGTTGTTCGACATCTGCTCCTGGGCCTCGCGTTTGACCGCCTCGACGTCGACGTCGTTGGCCTCAAGCGTTCGCAGGAAGTAGTCGTCGAACTCGACGAGCATCTCGTCGCCCTGGACGTCGTCGGAGACGTTCTTGTAGAAGGCGACGTTGTAGATCGGCTCACAGCCACCGGTCGTGTTGCCGATCATCGACGTCGTTCCCGTCGGCGCGATCGTCGTCGTGTTGTGGTTCCGGATCGGGTACCCGTCCGCCCACTCGTCGGCGTCCTCGCCCGTGTGGTGTTCGAACCACTCGCGGTACTCCGTCGGGTCCGCGTACTTCGAGTCCGCCCAGTCGTTGAAGGAGCCGCGCTCCTCGGCGAGTTCGTGGGAGGCCTGCTTGGAGACGTGGTTGATGTGGGTCATCAGCTGGCCCGCGATCTCGTTGCCCGTCTCGGAGCCGTACCGGACGCCGAGCTGGATGTACAGCTGGGCCAGCCCCATCACGCCGAGGCCGATCTTGCGCATGTCCCGGACCTTCTGTTCGATCTCCGGGACCGGGAAGTCCGACATCGTGACCACGTTCTCGAGGAAGCGCGTGCCGTAGTCGATGCGCTCGTCGAACGCCTCGAAGTCGATCGCCTCCTCGAGGAAGGCGTCGACGGCCGCCGCCGTCGAGTCGTACTCGTCGGCGTGCTCCTCGCTCCAAACGCGCCAGTCGGGCGCGTCCAGATCGGCGAGCGTCGAGAGGTTGATGTGGCCGAGGTTACAGGCCTCGTACTCCTCGAGCGGCTGCTCGCCGCAGTTGTGGACGTTGAGACATTCCTCGCCCGCTGCGCTCGCAAAGAAGTTGTGTGTTCCCTCGACGGAGAGATCATACACGTCCTCGCTTCCATCGGGAACGACCGCAGCGATCGTTTCGGTGGTCGTTTCGTGTTCGGTGCCGTGAGGCGTCGCGAGTGGCTTCGACAGCCCCACGACCTCATCACCGGCTGAAAGGGAGTCCGCTTCGACCCAGTCACCGTCCGCAGTACGGATCTCGTGATCCGGAGTGACGCGGACTGAAAGCTCGGATTCGGTCGAGACTCGAACGACATCCGCATCCTGCTTCGTTTTGAAGGCCGTCGCTGAACGCGTGACGACCTCGTCATCGTCGATCGTCTGAACCTCCACACGATCGTCGCGATCAGCCAGTTCGCGAATCGGCCGTGTCGTTTCGTCCGCGAGGCGGACCTCCATCTCTCCGGTCAGACACGGGTTTGTTGCGAGGATACGGTGGTCGGGATGCTCCTCGACGTCGAAGGAGTGCTCCTTGTTCACCCGTTCGAGGTAGATGACGCCCGGTTCGCCGTTCTCGTGAGCGCCCTGGACCATATGGTCCCAGAGTTCGTCGGCCGGGATCGACAGCTCCTCGCCGACCTCGACGTGGTGGCCGAGGTCGAACATGTCGTAGAGCTCCTTCGTCTCGGCGGTGGCGATGTGGGGTTCCTCGGTGCGGGGGTTCGTGAAGGTGAACTCCTCGTCGTTGTACAGCGCCTCCATGAAGTCGTCGGTGACGCCGACGGAGATGTTGAAGTTCGAGAGGTGGCCTTCGACGGCGTTCCGGAGGTGTTTGGGGACGCGACCCTCGTCGTCGATCAGCTCGCGGGCTTCATCGAGGGCGTCCTTGAAGGAGGTGTGTGTGTAGTCGTCGGGGTCGTTGAGACGCAGGGAGTGGGCCAGCGAGACGTCCTTGTTCTTCGCGTGGATGAACTGGATGACGTCGGGGTGGGAGACGCGCATCACGCCCATCTGGGCGCCGCGTCGCGCGCCGCCCTGGGCGATCGTCTCGCACATCTGGTCGTAGGTCCGCATAAAGGTGATCGGCCCGGAGGCGATCCCGCCCGTGGAGCCGACGGCGTCGCCGTAAGGGCGTAATCGCCAGAAGGCGTAGCCCATTCCGCCGCCGCTTTGGAACACCTCGGCGGCCTCCTTGGCGGTCTGGTGGATGTCGGTGATGTCGTCGTCGGGGGAGTCGACGAAACAGGCCGACAGCTGCTGGAGCTCGTCGCCGGCGTTCATCAGCGTCGGCGAGTTCGGCATGAAGGAGAGCGACTCCATTCCCTCGCGGAACGTCGAGGCCGTCTCCTCGACGTGTTCACGAACGCTTTCTGGAAGCTCGGGAACGATCGTCTCGTAGGAGAACTTGTTGACGTTGTGTGCGGTCAGGGTCGTCTCGACGTCGTCGTCCGCGGTGACGCCGGCGCCGAAGACCTCGCTCGCGAGCTCGTCGCGGCGCGGGTGGTCGGGCTTGAGCTGGTCGGGCGTGACCGTGATCTCGACGTCCTGCTTTTCGGCTTCATAGACCGCCTCCGCGAGCGCGACGTTCTTCGCGACGCGGACGAACAGCTCCTCCTGGGTCTCGATCTGGTTCCCGTCGGCGTCCTTCCGGAGGTAGCGGGCCGGCAGGATGTTGTGGTAGGCGTTGGCCGTCAGCCGGTCCTCGAGCGTCTCGCCAGTGGTTCGTTTGATCGGCAGTTCGAGTTCGTCGGCGGAGAGATCGCTCCCGCTCATCGCGGGATGACGCCCCCTCGATCGTGTGCTGTCTCGTGCATCTATCGTGATATGGTGCTGTTGCGGTGGACCCTTGTATCTTCCCTTCCCGGCCCAATAGGTGGCGATCGTATCGCTTCTGTGACTATTATTCGTCGGTGCGGATCGGTTCCGCACCCACACGAACCAATAGTCGAGTAGCGATCTACATAAGGATGACCCCTCCGGAGCGAAAGTGGACACAGGACCGGAAAATCGACAGCATTCGGCGGGTCATACAGTAGAATCGAAGGGGTGTTTCGGGATCCGATACGGACGATCGTGTGAAGCCACGCCATCGACGTCGTTCCCGTAATCCCGATACACGGGATCGATCCACGTCATAAATATCCGTTCACTTATATCTGTCAGACGAAACCTGACGGGCCACAGACTTATGCCGTCGGTGTCCCTCCGGGACGGTATGCACGGCATCCTACACACCTCGACGATCGATGCGATCGCTCCGGAACTCACGGCGACGGCCGGGTCGCTGCTCCTGCAGCCGGGGTTCGCGTCGACCCCGCTCCGCCAGATCCTGATCGCGCTGGTCGCCGCGGCCATCGTGATCGTGGTCGGACGGATCGTGCTTGCGATCGCCTGGAAACTCGTCACGATCGCGGCGATCGTCGTCGCGCTGCTGTTGCTGCTGTCGACGTCGGGGATCGTCTAGAAAGGGCCGACCCAGACCCCCGACCGTCGAGCGGCTCGTTCGAAAGCAGTCGTCGCGTGGCGATAGCGGGCTGTGATAGCGGTCACGGCGTCGGCGCCGCGACCGCGGCCAGGAAGTTCCGGATCACGTCGTGGCCGACGCCCGTGAGGACGCTTTCGGGGTGGAACTGCACGCACTCGATCGGATACTCGCGGTGGCGGATCCCCATCACGAGCTCCGTCCCGTCGTGGTCGGTGGTCGCGGTGACCGCGAAGCAGTCGGGGATCTCGGTCGCGATCAGCGAGTGGTATCGCCCGGCGCGGAACCCCTGATCGAGGTCGGCGAAGACGCCCTCGCCGTCGTGGTCGATCGGGAAGGCCTTGCCGTGGACCGGCTCGGGCGCGTGGCCCACCGATCCGCCGTACTCGTAGACGGCGGCCTCGAGGCCCAGGCAGACGCCGAGCGTCGGGATCGTCGGCGAGAGCTCCCGCAGGACGTCGGTCGTGACGCCGACGTCCCGGTCGTTCTTCGGGTGTCCCGGCCCCGGACTGATGACGATCGCGTCCGGGTCGGTCTCCCGGACGTCCGACAGCGTCGCCCGGTTCTTGAGCACGGTCGTCTCGACGCCGCCCGGAAGTGGCTGTTCGGAGACGTACTCGACGAGGTTGTACGTGAACGAGTCGTAGTTGTCCACGAACGTGACGCGCGTCGTCATCGGTCCGCGTCACCCCCCGCCTCCCGGATCGCCTCGACGGCGGCGCGCACGCCGTCCATCTTCTGTTCGGTCTCCTCGTACTCGGCGGTCGGGTCCGAGTCGGCGACCAGGCCCGCGCCGGCCTGGATCGTGATCCGGTCCGTGGGCCGGGTCTCGGAGGAGGAAGGGGAGGATGACACATCCGATACGGCGTCGATCGGGACGTCGTGGTCGGTCGGAACGTCGTGGCCGACCGAAACGTCGTGGTCGATCGTCGCCGTCCGGATGACGATCGCGAAGTCCGCGTCGCCGGTCCAGGAGTAATAGCCCACGCCGCCGCCGTAGACGCCGCGCGGCGACCGTTCGAGCTCGTCGATGATCTCCATCGCGCGCACCTTCGGCGCGCCGGTGAGCGTCCCCGCTGGGAACGTCGCGCGCGTCGCGTCGAAGGCGTCGACGTCGTCGGCGAGCGCTCCCGTGACGGTCGACTCGATGTGCTGAACGTGACTGTACTTGAGGACGTTCATGAACTCCTCGACGCGCACCGATCCCGGCTCGGAGACGCGCCGAACGTCGTTGCGAGCGAGGTCGACGAGCATCGTGTGCTCGGCGCGCTCCTTCTCGTCGGCGAGCATCTCGCCGGCGAGGCGCCGGTCCTCGACCGGACTGTCCCCGCGGGAACAGGTCCCGGCGATCGGGTTCGAGACGATCCTGTCGTCCTGCACCGACACGAGCGTCTCCGGGCTCGCGCCGACGATCGACCGATCGCCGTGGTCAAGCAGGTACATGTACGGCGACGGGTTGATCTCCCGGAGCGCCTCGTAGAGCCCCAGAGGGTCGACGTCGCCGTACAGCTCCCGCGTCCGGGAGACGACGCCCTGGTACACCTCGCCGTCGAGGACGCGCTCCTTGGTCGTCCGAACCGCCGCCTCGTAGTCCTCCTGTGGCCCCGCCGTCTCCGCGATCCCCGTGAATCCGCCGGGGTCCGGATCGGTGGCAGCCCGAAGGTCCGCGAGAACGTCGGCCGCCTCCGCGACCCGGTCGTCGTAGACCGCACCGGGATCGTCGGCGGGCGTGACGACCGGCGTGAGAACGAGGTCGACGGTCTCGGCGACCTCGTCGAAGACGAGCGTGCGCGTCGTGAGACAGAACTCGGCGTCTGGAACGACCGGGTCGGGGCGATCGACGCCCACCTCATCGAGCCAGAGGTCGTAGACCGCGTCGTACGCCAGGAAACCGACGAATCCACCCGAGAGCGTCTGCCGGTCTGTCTCCGGGAATCCGCGACGTTCCACGTCCGGGAACGCGCCGCGAACGCGGTCGAGAACGTCCCCGTCGGCCGGCGTGACGTCGCCGTCAAGCAGGTCGGCCGCGGGGCCGAGCCGCGTCAGGTCGGTTCGGTCGGGATACACCGAGAGAACGGCTTCGGGGTCGTACCCCACGAAGGAGTAGCGCGCGTGGCGGTCAGCGTCGGTGCTGGGCGCGAAGGCGCCGTCCGGGTCGCTCGAGGCGACCTTCTCCGCCGACTCCAGCAGGAAGCTGTGGTCGCTGCGGTCGGCCAGCGCGGCGTAGGCGGTCACCGGCGAGACGTCGACGTCGAGTTCGATCGCGATCCGGACCACGGCCGGACCGTCGGCGTCCGCGACGTGGTCGACGAACGCCTCCCGTGACAGCGAGGGATCGAGATCCGAAAGCGAGGGAGTGGGCTCCGACTCGGAGCGGGTCGTCACGCGAGCGTCACCTCCCGGCCGGCGTTGCGGACGAAGCGCGCGAGCGCGTTGTGGTCCTTGCGGCCGCCGCTCAGCTCCACGCCGGAGGCGACGTCGACGGCGTACGGGTCGACGGTCTCGACGGCCTCGGCGACGTTCTCGGGGTCCAAGCCGCCTGCAAGCACGACCGGCGAGGTGAGCCGGCTCGCGAGGGCACCCGTCGCCTCCCAGTCGTGGGTCCGGCCGGTGCCGCCCGCACCCCCCTCGGTCGTCGAGTCGACGACGAGCGCATCGACCGCCTCGTCCAGCCGTTCGGCCAGCGCGTGCTCGTCGGCGTCGACGGTGACGAGCACCTTCACGCCGGTCTCCGCGCGGACGTAGCCGATCTCCTCGGGACTCCACTCGCCGTGCAGTTGCAACGCGTCGGGGCCGACGGTTCGGACGAGTTCGACCGCCCGTTCCGGGGAGTCGGGCATCGTCACGAGCGTGGCGGTCACGAACGGCGGCACGCCGGCCAGCAGGTCGGCCGCGGTCGCCGGGTCGACCTCCCGCGGCGTGTCGACCGGAACCTCGGTGATGGCCCCGACGGCGTCGGCACCGGCCTCGATCGCCGCGCGGACGTCGGCACCGCGGGTGAGCCCGCAGACCTTCGCGCGGGCCATCAGTCGTCCGCCTCGGCGCCCACGTCCGTCTCCTCAGGCCCCGATTCGGCGGTAGCGCCGCACAACGCGGCGAGCTTCTCGGCGGCGGCGCCGGAGTCGATCGCCTCGGCGGCCGCGTCGACGCCCGCCTCGAGGGAGTCGGCCAGGCCCGCGACGTAGACGGCCGCGCCGGCGTTCGCGAGGATCAAGTCGCGCTTCGGGCCGGTCACCTCGCCGGTGACGATCCCGCGGAGGTCGGCCGCGTTCTCCTCGGGACCGCCGCCCGCGACGTCCTCGATCGGCGCGCGTTCGAGGCCGAGGTCGGCCGGCGCGATGGTGTACTCGGTGACGTCCTCGCCCTCGACTTCGGCGACGACCGTCTCGTCGTGGAGCGCGATCTCATCCATCCCGGAGCCGTGGACGACCAGCGCGTGCTCGACGGGCATATGCGCGAGCGACCGGGCGATCTGCGGGACGAGGTCGGCGTCGTAGACCCCGAGGACCTGCCCGTCGGCTCCGGCCGGGTTCGTGAGCGGGCCGAGCACGTTGAAGACCGTCCGTACCCCGAGCTCCTTGCGCGGGCCGATCACGGCCTTCATCGCGGGGTGGAACACCGGCGCGAGCATGAAGCCGATGCCGTCCTCGTCGATCGCCGCCTCGACGGCCGGCGGCTCGGCCTCGATGTCGACGCCCGCCACCTCGAGCACGTCCGCGCTCCCCGAGGTGGAGGACACCGAGTAGTTGCCGTGTTTGGCCACGGCGGCCCCCGCTCCGGCCGCGACGATGGCCGCAGTGGTGGAGACGTTGATCGTGTCGTAATCGTCGCCGCCGGTGCCGCAGGTGTCGACGAGGGACTCCCGATCCGGGTCGATCGTCCGGGCCGCATCGCGCATCCCCGTCGCGAACCCCGCGATCTCCGCCTCCGTCTCGCCCTTCGTCCGGAGCGCCGCAAGCAACGCCCCGATCTGTGCCTCCGTGGCCTCCTCGAAGACGATCCGGGCCGCCTCGCGGGCCTCCTCGACGGTCAGATCCTCGCCCTCCGTGACGCGCTCGATGATGGTTGTGATGTTCATTGTGGGCACCGATGTATAGGTTCGTCTTGTAGTGTACATATCTGTACATCGCCTTAAGCGTGTCGTCGCCGGCGTCGGACTCCCGTGAGAGGATGTCACTCGGCACACTGGACCCGGAACCCGAAAACGAAGGAAGTGACCGCCAGGGCGGCCGGCATCACATATCGCGCGATCGGCCGATGTTCCACAGGTCGCCGCCGCAGTCGTCACAGGTCGTGGTTTCCGGATCGACCGTTCGAGCGAGGCAGTCAAAGCATTCGTACACTGAGTCGGTTTCGATCTCCGTTTCTGGGCGCATATAGGGAATAGAACGAACGAGATATATAATTCGAATCCTGAAACACCTTATATTGATCAGTGACGTTGATGTCGGCCGATCTCGGTAATTGATCCCGATACACGTGGTATATCATTGCATAGCCAGCGTGTCATAGAAGTCCCCATACACGACAGTCCTTCCGGTCAAACGTGTTACTGAACGTCTTCATCCGCAAGCCGTTCATCGATTCGAGTTCCGAGTTCTTCAGCTTCCTCTTGGTACTCCTGTGCGTCATTTTCCCATTCTCGTGCCTCACCATCCAGATCTGCCGTCCGAGCGGACGCTGCCTGTTCCATCGCTTCCGTATGATTTCTGAGTGCTCCGAAATAGTCACTTAATAGGGTGAACGTCTCAGCGGTGAATTGGTGTTCATATTGATCTGCTTGTTCCGTCGCATTCTGTTCTAATTCTCCCCACTCTTCACCGACAGTACGGTACCAATCAGCCGCATCTTCATATCGTTCAGAATCATACTCATCGTTAGCGGTAGCCAGATAGTTGGACTGTGCTTGTATTGTATTCTCGTTATCATTCAGCCATTGTTCAATGACCTCCAAAGCTTGTTCCCGTGACTCGACTGATTCTTGTTGTTCGAATTCAGGCAGTTCCGGCGGGTCAAACCGTTCATCTAGAATACTAATATCATCTCTTGCAGACTGAAGGGCCTGGACACCCTCTGGGTGGGCCTCTTGAGCATCATTTTCATATCCCACGGCCTCTTCGAAATCACCTTCCGAACGTAGACGAGCGCTATTTGCTAACGATTCTGATGAAGATAGCATCTGGTTTATGAAATAAGAGATGTCACCATAGAGTTGATATAATTCCGAGTCCTGGGGATACTTCGTTGCAAACTGGCTGTTGATGTCGTCCAATAACCCTTGATAAATCTCAGCAGAACTTATGAACGTTTCCCGTGCAGTCGTGTAATTTCGGGTGTTAAATTCAGTAGTTGCCTCCTCAAACGTATTGTTCGCTTCAAGAATATCGTCCTCGTTTTCAGAGATCCAAGTACTGACGAGATCTTCGATTTCAGCGTCAGTAGTGTCACGATAGAGAGTTATCTTCTTTCGTATATCCTGGGCATCATCATACGTCTCCTCCAGCATTTCGAAAGCAGATGCCGACCGAGAGAACGCATCAAGGACGTCCTCTTCATCCAACAAAGCATCTACTCCTTGATACCCAAATGCTGACGCCTCCATCATTAAGCGATAATACTCGGAAAGTGTATTGAATATCTCCGATCGTTCATCGCCTTGGTCTTCATGGAGGTTCGATTGTTCTTCTGCATAACTGCGCAACTCATCATAATCTTCACGAGCCTGATCGAAGTTTGAACGTGCTTGCTCGAAATCCGATACCGTCAGTTGGTCCACCGGAGTGGCCATAACGAGATCATATGATTGAGTGAAATTATCCCCTGCTTGAACATCCAGACTACTATGTTCAGAGAGGAACTCGTCAAGAGAGAGGGCCTGCTCATCATCAGTTTCTGAACAACCAGCAAGGGCCAAGGGCAGTGCTACCCCGAAAAGGCTGATCGTGCGACGGCGAGTTATAGTACCGTTATCACAAATACGAGACCGGTTCATATCGTGACATCATCAAGGAGCAACTTATAGGCCCGTGTTCTCCGCAGCAGAACGTCATACGCTACACCACATATCAGTAAATAAATATCCACACCGCGGTTTCGTACCATATCAAGAATACCAGGTGAGTTACGTACGAAGTGATGGAAGCCGGAAAGTGAATTCAACGACAGCTATACAAGATATATATTGGTAGACAGCTTCCGAATACGGCGGCTACCGAGGCAGGTCCGCTATTCGAGTATATCAAGTTCGCGTTTTTATTCATCATTTCGGACGGCGTCACAGTTCCTCATGAACGACCTCGCCGTCGACGACCGTGAGATCGACGTCGATGTCGCGGATCGACTCGGGACGATCCCACGGCGAGTCGTCGAGGGCGACGAGATCGGCCCGCTTCCCGATCGCGATCGTCCCCAGTCGGTCCTCGTCGAAGCCGGCGACCGCGCCGCCGCGGGTGTAGGCACGGAGCGCCTCGGTGACCGGGAGGCCTTGGTCCACAGCGGGATCGTTGACCGCCCAGTGGAGCCCGACGAGGGGGTCCATCGGCATCCCGTCGGAGCCGAACGCGAGGGTCGCCCCGGCGTCGAGGAGGTCGCGGAACCGGTTCGTCCGGCCCCGTCGATCGCCGAGCCGACGCTCGTAGAGGCCGCCGTCGCCGGCCCACTTGCGGAAGTTCGGCTGGACCGAGGCCACGACGTCGTCCGCAGCGATCCGGTCGATCGCCTCGTCGCTGGCCAGTTCGACGTGTTCGATCCGGTGGCGTGCGTTCCTGGAGGTTCCGGCACCCGCATCGGTGCCGGCGGCTCCCCCGTCCGTCGCATCGATCGCCTCGTAGGCGTCGAGGACCGCGTCGATCGCCTCGTCGCCGATCGCGTGTGCGGCGACCTGGTAGCCGGCTCCGGCGGCGTCGGCCACGAGAGCGGCCAGCTCGTCGGGTTCGACGACCCACTGGCCGGTTTCACCGGGCGCGTCGGCGTAGGGCTCCGAGAGCTTCGCCGTGCGTCCCCCGAAGCTGCCGTCGGTGAACGTCTTGATCGCGCCGACCCGGACGAAGTCACTGCCGGCGTTCGTCGGGAGTCCGGCCTCCACGAGCGCGTCGAGGTGGTCGCTCCAGTAGTTGATCCGCACGCGGATCGGCAACTCGTCCGCGGCGTCGAGCTCCCGGTAGACGCGCGGCGCGTGCGATCGGCGAACCATATCGTGGACGCCGGTTATCCCCTTCGCGGCGGCGTCCGCGAGCGCCGCCGTGACGAGCTCGCGCGTCTCGGCGAGATCCGGGGCGGTGGCGTCCCGGATGGGGTCGATCCCGTCTTCGACGATAACGCCCGTCGGCTCGCCGGCGTCGGTTCGTAGGCAGTCGTCGGGGATCGACCCGCCGAACCGCTTCAGGACCGTCGAGTCGACCGACGCGAGATGCATATCCGCCCGAAACGCGACGACCGGCCGGTCGGTCCCCACCCGATCGAGGTCCTCGCGGGTGAGGTACCGGTCCTCGCTCCAAGTCGACTCGTCGTAGCCGTAGCCGATGACCCAGCGGTCGCCGTCGTGGTCGGCCGGGCTCCCGTCCACGTCGTGGTCGGTTGGGGACCCGTCCAGTTCGTCGGCGCGCGCCTGCAGCCGATCGACGGCGTCGGCCGGGCCCGTCGCGTCCGACAGATCGGCGTGGACGAGCTTCCGGCCGGCGATCGTCACGTGCGTGTGTGCGTCGATGAATCCCGGCAGGAGGACGCGACCGTCGAGGTCGAGGACGGTCGTTCCGGTTCCGACGAAAAATTCGACGTCGTCGCTCGGCCCGAGACGGACGATCTCGCCGTCCCGGACCGCGAGCGCCTCGTCCGTCTCGTCCGGCTCCGTCAGCGTGTGGATCTCCCCGTCCAGCAGGACGAGGTCGGCGGCGTCGGTCATACGCGTTGGACCGACGCGAATCGGGTTAACGGTTCGGGCCCCGGGTCCGGCCGTCAGTCCGGCGTCCGTGTGCGTCGAACCGACACGCCTTAGCCCGCGCCGCGAGCACACCCGCGTATGTCACCCGCCGAGGACCTCGCGGAGCGCGTCCGCGAGGGCGAGATCCGCCTGCACGAACTCGAGGACCACGCCGACGCGGACGCGGCGGCGACGGCCCGCCGGCTGCTCGTCGCCGACGAGTCGGGCGCCGACCTGGAGGCGACCGGGGCGTACGCCTTCGACGCCGCCGTCGCGGAGCCGAACGTCGAGAACATGGTCGGGGCGGTGCAGATCCCCCTCGGCGTCGCCGGGCCCGTGACGATATCGGGCGGGGCGCTCTCGGGCGACCGATACCTCCCGCTTGCGACCACCGAAGGGGCGCTCATCGCGTCGGTCAACCGCGGCTGCGGGGTGCTCGATGCGGCCGGCGGCGCGAACGCGCGCGTGACGAAGACCGGGATGACCCGGGCGCCGGTGTTCAAGACCGACGGGATCGTCGAGTCGGAGGCGCTCGCCGCGTGGACGCGCGACAACGCGGACCGGCTCCGGGAGGCGGCCGAGTCGACGACGAGCCACGGGGAGGTGACCGACGTCACGCCCTACGTGGTCGGGAACAACGTCTACCTCCGGTTCCGCTACAACACGAAGGACGCGATGGGGATGAACATGGCCACCATCGCCACCGGCGAGGCCTGCGAGCTGATCGAGGCGGAGACCGACGCCTCGCTCGTGGCGCTCTCGGGCAACCTCTGTACCGACAAGAAGCCGGCCGCGATCAACGCGATCGAGGGGCGCGGCCGGTCGGTGACCGCCGACGTCACGATCCCGGCCGAGGTCGTCGAGGACCGGCTGCACACCACTCCCGGGGCCGTCGCCGAGATAAACACCCGGAAGAACCTCGTCGGGTCCGCGAAGGCGGGCTCGCTCGGGTTCAACGCGCACGTCGCGAACGTCGTCGCCGCGATGTTCCTCGCGACCGGCCAGGACGAGGCGCAGGTCGTCGAGGGGGCCAACGCGATCACGACCGCGGAGGTGACCGACGACGGCGATCTCTACGTCTCCGTCTCGATCGCGAGCCTGGAGGTCGGCACCGTCGGCGGCGGAACGAAGCTCCCGACACAGGCCGAGGGGCTCGAGATCCTCGGCGTCCGCGGCGGCGGGGAGCCGGCGGGAAGCAACGCCGACGCGCTCGCGGAGGCGATCACGGTCGGCGCGCTCGCCGGCGAACTGTCGCTGCTTGCCGCGCTCGGGTCGCGACACCTCTCCTCGGCACACGCGGACCTGGGCCGGTAGCGGACTTGAGCCGGTAGCGGACTCGAGCCGATAGCGGAGCTGGACCGGCAGCGGACCGAGAACGAGGGCCCCCTGGAACCACCTGGAACGGTCAGGCGATCAGGTGGCGTCCAGCGGTCACACCGAGGCGCCGCCACGTCCGCCCCGAAGGAACGCGTCCTGCAACAGGACGCCGCCGCCGATCACCAGGAGCACGATCCCCAGCCAGGCGATCCGGCCGCCGCCGCCCACCGCGACGACGAGGAAGCCGGCGCTCGCGAGCAGATGCCCCGCGAGCTGTTCGGCGCGTCCCTCGCGAGCGTAGGCGAGCGCGATGGCCACGAACCCGACCCCGCACGCCCCGAAGGCGACGCGCACGGCCTCGGCGCTTGCGACGCCGGGGGCAAAGGCGCGTACCACAAGCGCCGTCGCGCTCGCCCCGCCGAGAACGGCCACGGCCACGAGGGCGGCTCGGATCCTGGACGCCATTTGGTATTAATACACATAGCAATCGTTTAAAACCGCGTCAGACAGCCGTCATCACGGATCCCGCCGAGTGGGCTTGGTTTTCCAGGTTCGTTCAGAGCCGGCGATAGGTGCCGCCCGACTCCGACACCTCGCCGCGACGCCGAAGGCGCTCGAGGAGGTCGCGGGCCGCCTCGGCCGGGACGCCGTCGGCCGTCGCGTACGAGACGATCGACTCCTCGGTGGGATCCTCGACCGCATCGACCGCATCCCGGACGACGTCGAGCCGGGAGCGGCCGCCCGACGCCCCGCCGGATCCCGAGGCGGTGTGATCGTCCGTGCTCCCGATTTCGTCGGGATCGAGGCCGACGCCCTCGAGGTACTCGCGGTCGTCGATCCCGGAGTCCTCGGCGCGGGCCGCGAGCTCGCTCGCGTGTTCCACCTCCGCAAACGCCTCGGAATCGCCGTGTTTCTTCGCGAGCAGCGCCGACCGTGCCTCCCGCGCCGCCTCGCGGTCCTCGGACTCGAAGAAGCGCTTGAGTCGATCGGTCCGGTGCTGTTTCTGACAGCGGGGACAGGTAGCCGTCTCGCTCGTCTCGGGATCGGTGAGCAGCCACATCGTCGCACAACCGTTGCACCCGACGACCGCGTACATACACACGCGTTGTGTCCCCGCGGACGTGAACGTGCTGGTCCGGAGCGCACGCGGACGACACGCGGAACGCTCCGGGCCGATCCGTCCGCGTCGAACTGCCACCCTTTTTACTCCGGCGAGCCGGAGACGCTGCCAATGAGCGAGTACGATTACGAGGAGCTGGGCCTCGTCGCCGGGCTGGAGATCCACCAGCAGCTCGATACGGCGACGAAGCTGTTCTGTGACTCCCCCACGACGCTCCGGGAGCCCGAGGAGGCCGACCGCGAGTTCACCCGATACCTCCACCCGACGAAGAGCGAGCTCGGCGAACTCGACGAGGCCGCCCTCGAGGAGAGCCGCGTCGACCGCGAGTTCACGTATCTGGCGTACGACACCACCTGCCTCGTCGAGGAGGACGACGAGCCGCCGAAACGCCTCGACGAGGAGGCGCTCGCGGTCGCTCTCCAGATCGCCGATCTGCTCGACGTGTCCGTCGTCGACCAGGCCCACGTGATGCGCAAGCTCGTCATCGACGGCTCGAACACCTCGGGGTTCCAGCGCACGCTGTTGCTGGGCCAGGACGGCGAGATCGAGACCGAGGAAGGCCCCGTTTCGATCGTCGACCTGCTGCTCGAGGAGGAGTCGGCCCAGCGCGTCGAGGAGACCGACGACGGCGTCGTCTACTCACTGGACCGACTGGGGATCCCCCTCGTGGAGATCGGCACCGGGCCGGACATCCGATCGCCAGCGCAGGCGCGAGAGGCCGCCGAGCGCATCGGGACCCTGCTCCGGTCGACGGGCTCGGTCAAACGTGGCCTCGGGACGATCCGCCAGGACGTCAACGTCTCCATCGCCGAGGGCGCCCGCGTGGAGATCAAGGGCGTCCAGGACCTCCAGGGGATCGAGGACATCGTCCGCAACGAGGTCGGGCGCCAGACCGAACTCGTCGCGATCGCCGACGAGCTGGCCGCACGCGACGCGGCCGTCGGCGAGCCCCGCGAGGTGACCGACCTGTTCGCGGACACCGATTCCGGCGTCATCCGCGGCGCGCTCGAGGACGGCGGCGCCGTCACCGCGGTCCCGCTGTACGGCTTCGATGGCCTCGTCGGTCGGGAGATCCAACCCGATCGTCGGCTCGGGACGGAACTGTCCGACCACGCCAAGCGACACGGCGCCGGCGGCATCTTCCATACGGATGAGCTCCCGGCCTACGGCGTCACCGAGGCCGAGGTCGACGCGCTTCGTGAGGCGGTCGGAGCGGGCCCCGACGACGCGGTCGCGATCGTCGCCGCGGATCCGGAGACCGCCGAGTTGGCGATCGAGGCGGCCGCCGAGCGTGCCGCGGACGCGATCGAGGGTGTCCCCGAGGAGACCCGGGACGCGAACGAGGACGGAACCACCCGCTATCTCCGACCGCTTCCCGGCGCCGCCCGGATGTACCCCGAGACCGACGTGCCGCCGGTCGAACCCGACCCGAGCGAGGTGGAGACACCGGAGCTGCTCGACGAGAAGACCGACCGATACGTCGACGACTTCGGTCTCGATCCCGGTCTCGCCGAGCAGATCGCCTTCGGACAGCGATTCCCGCTGTTCGAGACGGCCGTCGAGCGCGGGATCGACCCAACGCTTGCTGCCACCACGCTGGCGTCGACGACGACCGAGCTCCGACGAAACGGCGTCGCGATCGAGCGCGTCGCCGACGAGCAGTTCCTCGGCGTGCTCGATCTCGTCGAGTCCGGCGACCTGGCCAAGGAGGGCGTCGGCGAGGTGCTCTCCGAGATCGCCGCGGATCCGACGCTGTCGGCCGACGAGGCCGTCGAGGCAGCGGGTCTTGCGGGCGTCGATCGGGAGACCGTTCGCGAGGCGGTCAGTGAGGTCGTCGACCGGAACGCCGATCAGGTCGCCGAGGAGGGAATGGGCGCCTTCTCCGGGTTGATGGGCGAGGCGATGGGCGCGCTCCGCGGGAAGGCGGACGGCGAGGTCGTCTCCGAGGTCCTCCGCGAGGAGATCGGCAAGCGGTCGTAGTCACTCGGTCAGTTCCTCGTTCAGCGACTCCAGGTCGTAGGTCGCCGGGCCGCGTGGCTCATCGCGCAGCGTCGAGATGACGAACGTGGAGTTCGTCCGCTCGACCTCCGGAAGCGCCTCGAAGTCGCCGATCAGCCGCTCGACGGCGTCGGATGAGGAGAGCCGCGCGAGGACGATGAAGTCGGTCTCGCCCATCGTGAAGTACGCCTGCGTGACGCCCTCGACCGTCAACAGTTCGTCGGCGAACTCCTCGTAGGGGCCGTCGTAGTCGGCGAGGATCTCGACGATCACCGTGACCCCCAGACCCAGCTCCTCGTGGTCGAAGTCGTAGAGGTCGTTCCGAATGACCCCCGCATCACGCAGGTTGTTCAGCCGGTAGTGGATCGTCGAGACCGGGATGTCGGTCTCCTCGTGGAGTCGTTCCGGGCTGCCGGTGCCGAGGTCGGCGATCGCCTTGAGCAGGCGAACGTCGCGGTCGTCCATGGGGCGGAGTTTCGCGTCGGGATCCATTGGTATTCCGATCGATACGCTTGGAGGTTCCTCCAACTGGACCGGGGGAGATCGGATCCGGATCGATCCGAAAACAACTGTTTGATCTATCATCCTCGAAACCAGATGTTGTTAGAGATGAGTTTAAGAGTATAGAGATACTTCGATCAGACAACCAATGAATGGAGATTCGTTGTTGTCGTCTCCGATCTCCATCGCCGCGGCGTTCTCGCTGTTGGCGGTGCTGTGGGGCGGGTCGTTCGTCGCCATCGAGATCGGGTTGGAGTATTTCCCCCCGCTGCTGTTCGCGGGGGCGCGCTACGCGATCGCGGGCGGGATCGTGTTGGGGTACGCGATGGTCGTCGGAACGCGATGGCTGCCGCGAACCCGGACCGAGTGGACGAGCATCGCCGTCACGGGCGTGCTCGTCATCGCCGTCTACCACGCCTTCCTCTACGTCGGCGAGCTCTACGTCCCGGCCGCGATCGCGGCCGTGGTCGTCAGCCTCTCGCCGGTGTTGACCGCCGCCTTCGCGGCCGTGCTGTTGCCGAACGAGCGGGTCGGCCCGGTCGAGATCGGCGGCTTTCTGATCGGCATTCTCGGCGTCGCGCTGATCGCGAACCCCTCGACCGGCGGACTCGTCTCCGCCGAGCTGATCGGGGTCGGGCTCGTGCTCGCCAGCGCCGCGTCGTTCGCGCTGGGCGCGGTCCTCCTCCGGCCGCTCCGCACGGAGTTCTCGATCGTCGCCCTCCAGGGCTGGGCGATGGTGGTCGGTGCCGGACTGCTCGGCGTCGGCGCCGCGGTCACCGGCGAGTCGATCGCCGACGTCACGCTCACACCCGCAGCCATCGGGACGCTTGCGTACCTCGCGCTGCTGTCGGGCGTGGTCGCGTTCCTCATCTACTTCGCCCTGCTGGACACGATCGGTCCGACGCAGCTGCACCTGATCGGCTATGCCGAGCCCGTCACGGCCGCGGCGGCCAGCTGGCTGGTCCTCGGACATCTCGTCGACGGCGACGCGCTGCTCGGCTTCCTGGCCATCCTCGTCGGGTTCCTCGTCCTCGAACGGGACGCGATCCGCGGACTCCTTCGGTCCCGGTTCCCCGCGCGGGCCTAAGCCCGAAGCACGTCCCGCCGACCGGACGTGTGGTGGCGACTACATGTACATCCGGTCGTCGGGAAGGTCGGCGTTCCGGTCGTCCATTCGCTCGGCCAGATCGGCGTAGTACTGCTGTATATCGGCCGCGAACGCCTCCAACGGTCCCGAATCTATCTCGAGGTCGTAGATCGTCGAGACCGTCTCGACGAGCCGGATCGCGGCTTCGACGTCGGGGACCTGGGCGTGAACCGGCGTCACGTACACGCATACGCCGAGTGACGAGTCGATGCCGCGCTCGAGCAACGCCGCGTTCGTTCCGTCGAGAAAGCCCGATCCCATCCCCTCGATCCCGGCATCAGTGAGCCGGCGTTCGCGGTAGTCGTCGGTCGCGACGTAGTAGGTCCGATGGCCCTCCGGTCCGTGTGGGACGGGAACGCCGGACAACACGGCGACCTCGGCGGCGTCGGTCTCGTCCGCGACGGCAGCCGGGTCGGCGGCGGGATCGTCGGCGCCGTTTTCGGCGTCGGCATCGACCGCGCCCCCGGTCCACTCGAGGATCGACGCCGCGAAGGCGTCCCCGAACTGGACGGGGACGAGCAGTTCCCCGACCAACACGGTGAGATCGAGGTCGTCGCGGGAGAACAACCGGTTCGGACGCCGGGGACGGCCGTTCTCGAAGGGAGTGATCGAGGGAAACCCATCGACGGAGACGTGGCCAGTCTGTGTGAGATCGAGGGCGTCGACAAGATAGTTGGCCGCCGTCAATCCCGCCAGCCCGTAATTCGAGAATCCGGCCAGAAGGACGTCGCTCGGGCCGGATTCGTGCGTCACTTCGAAGGTCGGATCGTGTCGGTGGGGATCGGACATAACCGATGGGTTCGGTCGGGGACTGCTTATCGGTTCGGGTGGTGTCGGGCGACTACGGACGGCGATCCGACGGCAGCCGACAAGCACGTGAGAGGGACGGAGGGAGGAAACGCTTTTTCCGGTGGGGGGCACCCATACGCTATGGACGCCACGGCGGCCCTCCAGTCCACGTCGACCATCGATGCGGTCCCCGACTGGGTCTCACGGATCCCCGGCATCGATCTCCTCGTCGCCGTCGCCGTGATCGTCGTCGGGGTGTGGCTCTCGAAGCTGCTCGTCCGCCTGCTCGGCAGGCCGGTGGCCCGCCGGTTCCACAGACAAAGCGTCGCCCAGACCATCCTCCGGTCGGTCCGCGTCGCGACGGTGCTCTCGTCGCTGTTCCTCGCCGGGTGGGTCGCCGGGCTCGGTCTGCCGGACCTCGTGTTGTCAGTCACCGTCTTCTCGGCCGTGGTGGGCGTCGTCCTCGCGCCGCTGATCGGGAACGTCATCAACGGACTGTTCGTGCTCGCCGACCAGCCCTTCGAGATCGGCGACATGATCGAGCTCGACGACGGCCGGCGCGGCTTCGTCGAGGACATCACCATCCGGTACACGAAGGTGATCACCATCGACAACACGTTCCTCGTGATCCCGAACTCCAACACCCGGGAGCGGGACATCACCAACTACTCCGCCGAGGACGAACGCACCCGGCTGACGCTCGAACTTCTCGTGACCTACGAGTGCGACGTGGACGCGGCACGCCAGCTGATGGAACGTGCCGCCCGCGACTGTGAGGACGTCATCGACGGCGGCCCCGACATCCGGATCGGGGCTGCGCGATACGCCGCCGGGCCCGACTGCCGGCTGGCGGAGTACGCCGACGACGGGATCCTCCTTCAGCTTCGATACTGGGCGAAGAAGCCCTACAAGATCCCCAAACTCCAGTCACAGGTGAACTCCCGAATCTGGGAGCTGATCGCCGACGCCGACGTCGAGGTCGCCTACCCGCATCGACACATCGTCTTCGACGACACGAGCGGGGTGGCTCACGTGGGGAAACCGATCGACGGCGATCCCGCGGATCCAGTCGATGACCCCGTCGACGATGCCGCCGAGAACCCCATCGACGCCCCTGTGGAACCCTCCACTACCGGGGATGAGCGGACTGACGATCGGACCGGCGGCGACTCGGACGGCGGCTCGCCACACGGGGACCACTGATCATAGGGACCACTGATCACGGGAACGGGTGATATTCCCGGTCGAGGTCGGGATCGAAGCCCATCGCCGCCGGCACCGACCGGGCCCGATCGCCGAAGAAGGGATCGCCGGTGAAAAGCGGCTGTGCCGACGGAACGAGCACGCGCGTCGCCTCGAACCCGAGCGTCTCGAGATCCCGGGTGGTGAGGCGGGCCGCATACGCCGTCAGTCCGGCGTCGTCGAGATGAACGAGAACGGTATCCAGCTCGGTAGTTCCGGCGTATTCGGGCTCCCCAACGGTGTCCGGATCGACGGCCGTTTCGGGGTCGAAGAACCGCCGGGTCTCGTCGGGGAACTCGGCGTGGTGTGCGATCGCGCCACCCTCGGTCGCGGCCGCCTCGGGGCCCATCGACCGGAGCTCCATCCAGTTCTGGAGCGCCTCCGAGACGGCCGACCGAGCCGCCGCGATCGGGTCCAGATCCGCGGCCGATCCCGCGGCGAACCGGGGCCACGCGCCGTCGCGATGGACGGCGGCGGCGACCACCGGCACGTCGACGTCGGTCGTCACGAGCACCGTCCGGACCGTGAGTCCCTCCGCACGGGCCCGTTTCCGAAGCTCGACGAGCGCCGTCGCGTCGTCGGTCGGCCCGTCCGGGTCGGACGCGGTACCGGTACTGGTACTGGCCGCAGCCGAGTCGGCGGCCCGATCGGCGATGCCGTCGAGCGACAGCCCGAGGGGCTCGAACGTCGAGTACCACGCCACCATCGTCGCATCGCGTTCGATCGTCTCGTAGAGCCCCGACAGCAGGGCGTCGACGCCGGAACTGCCGACGCCGAGCCCCGTCGTGATCGAGGGGCGAAACCGGCGTTCCGGGGGCGGGAAGTGGACGAACTCGGCCGGAAGGTGAACGCGTTCATCGCCGGCCGGTCCGTGTCCGGTCGAGCCGTTCCCGGTCGAGCCATCACCGGACGTGCCGAGCCGGACGCCGGACACCCAGGGCATCGACTCGTTCGGATCCACCGTGACCGGCTCCGGCGTGACGAACGCGTCGGGATGAACCGGGGCATCGACGGCGGCGAGGGGCTGCCGTTCGAGATCGGCCGCGCGATGGACGCCGGCGGCGTATCGTTCGAGCCCCTCGCCGAGCGCCTTCATGAAGGCGGCGTCCCAGTCGACGTCGACGCCGGCGGCGAACTCGGCCGCCCGCACGTCGCTGAACCCGCGAGTGTCCGCGGTCTGTGCGATGTAGTAGGGGACCGGGAAGGACTCGCGCTCGCCGACCACCTCGATCGGCCCGATCCGATCGTCGACGGCGCGTTCGGCCCGATCAAGCGTCTCGGCCAGCGACGACTCACGGTGCGTCCGCAAGACCCTGGCCGATCGGTCATCCGACCCGCGGCCGCCGGCAGCATTCCCCCCGGCACACGCACAGCCCGGAACCGGAAGCAGGGTGCGTTCGGGCCCCGGAACCTCCACGACCGTATCGCCGACCGCGTCGGCTCCGCCCGAGAGAACGCCGATCGCGTGTCGGCCGGCCACCGCGCCGGCATACCGGACCGCGGACCGAACGCCGGTCGGACGGTCGCACGTTTCGGGGTCGCCGGCCGCCACGCGACGGCGGAGACAGTCGTAACAGGCCTCCTGCAGGACGGTCACCGCGGCGTCGATCGACTCGATCGGGTGGCCGCCGATGCCGCCGATCTCGATCGCGATCCAGGCGTCAAGGGCCTCGTTTGCCGTCGCGAAGACCGGGTCACCGGTCGTGGCCGCGACCACGGCGAAATCCACCCCGGCGAGGAGATCCGGGTCGGCATCCATCGGGAGAACGTTCACCTCGACGTCGCCGAGTGCCGCTTCGACCGACTCGATCGCGGGGCCGTCGCCGACGAGACCGATGTCCATACCCGGCGTACGGACACCCGCGAGAAAAACCCACGGTCCGGCGCGGGAAAGCGGGGGGAGCCGGACCGATTAGTCGTCGCTGCCGAGCGCGGACTCGCCGACCGGATCGTGGCCCTCGATCCGCTCCATCCCACCCATATACGGCCGGAGCGCCTCGGGGACCGTGACCGTCCCGTCGGGGTTCTGGTAATACTCCAGGATCGCGACGACGATGCGGGGCACGGCGAGTCCGGATCCGTTGAGCGTGTGGAGGTGCTCGGCCGACTCGTGGTGCTCCTCGCGGTACTTGATGTCCGCACGGCGCGCCTGGAAATCCTCGAAGTTCGAGACGCTGGAGACCTCAAGCCACCGTCCGCCACGGTCGGGGCCCTCCGGCATGTCGTCGGCGGGTGCCCACACCTCGATGTCGTACTTCTTCGCCTGCGTGAAGCCGAGATCGCCGGTACACATCTCGAGGATCCGGTAGGGAAGTTCCAGCCGGCGGAGGACCTCCTCGGCCTCGTCGAGCAGCCCCTCGAACCGCTCGGCGCTCTCCTCGGGGCGGACGAAGTTCACCATCTCGACCTTGTTGAACTGGTGGACACGGACGATCCCGCGCGTCTCGGTGCCGTGCTCGCCCGCCTCCTGGCGGAAGTTCGGCGAGTAGGCCTGGTACTTCAGGGGCAGGTCCTCCGAGAGGAGGATCTCCTCGCGGTGGAGGTTGGTGACGGGGACCTCGGCGGTCGGGAGCAGCCACAGGTCGTCCTCGTCGTAGGGCTCGTCGTTCGACCCCTCGATCCGGTAGGCGTCCTCGGTGAACTTCGGGAACTGACCGGTCCCCTCCATCGACCGGCTGGCGACCGGCAGCGGCGGGAAGACGTCGCGATAGCCCTGCTCGCGGTGGACGTCGAGCATAAACTGGATCAGGGCGTGTTCGAGCTGGGCGCCCTGGCCCATCGCGAAGTAGAACCCGCCGCCGGAGACCTTCGTCGCGCGGTCGAACTCGAGGATCCCGAGTTCCTCGCCGAGGTCGTAGTGGGGCTCCACGTCCGTGGGCAGATCGCGGACGTCGTCGAACAGTTCGCGGCGGCGCTCGACGTTCTCGGACTCGTCGACGCCGACCGGCACCGACTCGTCCGGGATCTGCGGCAGCTCCAACAGCGCCGCCTCGAGCTCCGCCTCGAGTTCGTCGGCGCGCTCCTCGACGTCCTGCAGCTCGGCTTTGAGCTCCTGGGAGCGCTCGATCGCCTCCTGGGCGGCCGCCTCGTCGCCGGCCTGTTTCAACTCGCCGATCCGTGAGGAGACCTCGTTGCGCTCGTGACGGAGGTCGTCGCCCCGCGATTTGAGCTCCCGCCACTCCTCGTCGACCTCGAGGATCCGATCGAGGTCGACGTCGACGCCCTTGTTCTGCAGGGCCTCGCGGACCGTCTCCGGGTTCTCCCGGACGAATTGACGCGACAGCATTTGGGAAGGCTTTCGCCGGCGCACCCAAAACCGTATCGGAGCCACGCCGGGGTCGCTCCGACGCGTCGGTCCGCCGACGGCGGTCGACGACACACCCCCGCGTTTTTACCGGGTGGCGGCGAACCCATCGGTGAGATGCAGGTCACCCTCCTCGGGACCGGCGACACGACCGGGACGCCGACCGTCGGCTGCGACTGTGACACCTGCACCGCGGCCCGCGAGCGTGGAATCTCCCGATCGCGGTTCTCGGTTCACGTCGAACACGAGACGACCGGCGAGTCGCTGCTCGTGGACTTCAGCCCCGACTTCCGCCAGCAGTTCCTCGAGAACGACGTTCCACTGCCGGACGCCGGGCTCGTCACGCACATCCATTTCGATCACCTCGACGGGCTGGGAAACGCCTATCGCGTCTTCGACGCCCTCACGGTCCACGCCCCTGACGAGGTCGATCCGGTGACCGACGAGAGCGTCGCCGAGACGGTCCGCCGCAAGTACGACTACCTCGAGGACCGGATCGGCGTCGCGGGCCACGACCCGATCGAACCCTTCGAGACCTGCGGGTTCGAGGTCCGGTTCGTCCCGGTCGACCACCCGCCGCTCGTCTGCTACGGCGTCACGATCGAGGAGCCCGAAACGGGCGCGAAACTGTCGCTGACCGGTGACTCGAGCTACGACATCCCCGATCGCTCCCGGGAGGCCCTCGCCGACCCCGACCTGCTGCTGGCTGACGCGATCGTCCCCGCCTCCCTGTGTGAACACCACCCGATGGGCGGCCGCCACGAGCGTCTGGACGGCACGCCGCGTACCTTCGGCACCAAGCACATGACCCGCGAGGGCGCGCTCGATCTGGCCGACGAGTTGAACGCGAGCGAGACGCGGCTGGTCCACCTCGCACACTTCTACCCGGCCGACGAGGCCTTCGAGGAGCCGCTGGCGATCGACGGCGAACGGTACCGGTTGGGGTGAATCCGGACGGCCCGGGGCGCTGCCGTCACTCGAATCGGTCGAGCCCCGTCTGCCTGCGCGGCGCGCGATCGGGGTCGGCAACCCACGCCGAGTTTGCGGCCCGCAGCGCCCGGTGATCGGTCCGGGGCGGATCGGCCGGATCGTACGCCGTACAGCCGTTTCCGCAGTCTCGGCCGGGGTCCACCACACGGTCGAATCGGTCGCAGTAGGGGCGACCGTCCGGTGTCGTGCTCGCGTGGGCGCATCCCGGCGGGTCCGGTCGCCAGCCCTTCCCGTAGGCGCGCTCCGCGATCCGGCGTCGCTTCCGAGACTTGGCTGCCGGAGTCACGACCTCGACGTCGGTTCGGAGTCCCTCCGCTGCGACGATCTCGATCCCCGGATCGGCGACGGGAAGCGCCGTCGTCTCGCGAACGACCTCCCGATCGCCGGTCTCAGGGTCGGCGCGCTGCACGCCGACCTCCATCGGGATCCGGTTTAAATGTGCGCGAGTGACGTGGGACGCCGTCGCGAGCCAGACCCGGTCGAAGAGTCCGAGTTCGACGTCGAACCGGAGCTGTGCCCGGAGGTCCCCGGGGCGGTCGAGGTCCGGCTTGTTCTCGATCGCGACGAGTTCGCCCACCCAATCGTCCGGGTATCTGGCGGTCGCACGGACCAGATCTCGGCCGTCGCGCCGTTCTCGTTCGAGGTATCCGGCGTCGACGGCGGCGTCGGCCACGCTTCGTGCCCGATCCGGCGACAGATCGAACGCGTCGGCGATCGGGACGGCCGTTCCGGGACCAACGTCGGCCGCCAGGGCCGCGTCCGGGATCGTCGCCGGAGTGATCGACGTTCGATCGGCGAACCCCGGGCCGGGTTCGAGCATGCAGACGTCGACGACCCGTGCGCCCGGTCGCGCGACCGCACCGCCCAGCTGTCGAGCCACCACGCGGTCGGGCTTCTCGAGGACGGCACACAGCGCCAGCTCGAAGCCGAACTCCGAATCGGGCGACGGCACCATACCAGGTGACAGGTCCCGAACGAGGAAAACTCGTTCGACGCGATCCTCACCTCCCCGCTTCGTCGACGCGAATACCGCTCCCCCACCGCTTCGAAACCCGTATTCGCTCGGGGTCCGTACCCCGGTCGTATGCGTCGCGTCACGCGGAACCTCCTCATCGCGATCGGCATCGTCGTCCTCGCCCTGCTCGCGCTCGGCGCCCTGCCGAGCTATCTCGGGACGGGGGAACCCTACCACCTCACCGTGGAGCCGACCGATGACGAAGGGCCCACCGTCGACGTCTCGAACGTGACCGATCGCCGGTATCCGTACCTGGCCGGGGCGCTCGCGTCGGACGACGGTCGATCGCCGGGCTATCAGGAGGGACCGTTCGGGGTCAAAGAGCACTTCACGCACACCCCGTTCGACGAGCTGGACGCGCTCCAGCGGCGAAACCGCGAGGCGGTCCGCGAGGACGGGCGGGTCCGGGTGGTCCACGATGGCCGGCACCTTTACGTCGACGTGCGGAGGGGATCGGCGTGACTGATCACGAGGCGACCGGCGGCGACCGCGCGGCCGACGACGATGATCGCGCGGCCGATCACGAACCGGACGGCCCCGGCACGAGCGAACGGCCGATCGACCACGAACCGGCCGCCGACCTCCGGGATCTCCCGGCGTTCAGGGATGGCCGGGTCCACTCGCTGCCCGGCGAGCCGGACTGGCCCGTCGAATCGGTCGCGGTCGAGTACGAAACGGGCTGGCTGACCGCGGGCTACGACCGCGTCGAACAGCCGGACGGCACGACAAAGGACTACTACTGGGCCGAGCTGCCGCCCGCGACCGTCGTCGTCGCGATCAACGACGGCGACGTCCTGTTCGTCGAGCAGTACCGCCCCACGATCCGGCAGCGACAGCTCGAGTTGCCGGCCGGGATCGTCGAATCCGACGAGTCCTACACGGACGCCGCCGCGCGCGAGCTGGCCGAGGAGACCGGCTTCGCGCCGGCCGAGACGACGCTGCTGCAGGAGGTGTGGTGTTCGACCGGCGTCTTGCGCCACCGGCGCGGCTACGTCCTCGCCAGGGACCTGGAGCCGGTCGAGCGGGAGTTGGACACGAACGAGTTCCTGGAGCCGCGTGCGGTTCCGATCGAGGACGCGCTCGTGACCGCTCGCCGGCCCGGCTGTAACGACGCGACGCTGGAGGGCCTGTTGCTCGCGAAAACGGACGGCCATCTCGACGATCGGTGATCGACCGACCGACTGGTATTTTTATAAACGCCCGATCGATCAAAAATTGGCGCCATCGATAGCCTATTAGTCGCCGGCGACGCAAGCCGGACTCGATGACGAACCCGCCCGCGGAATCCGTCCTGTTGTCCGAGGACCCGCCGCTCGACCTCCGGCTCTCGGAGACCGAACTCGAAACGACCCGCGACCGGATCGTCTCCTTCATCGCGGAGACGGTCGACGCCGCCGGCGCTGAGGGGGCCGTTCTCGGGCTCTCCGGCGGGATCGACTCGACGCTCACCGCGTACCTCGCCGTCGAAGCGCTCGGCACGGACGGGCTTCACGGGATCACGATGCCGGCGTCGGTCAACGATCCCGAGACGATGAGCGACGCCGAGCGCGTCGCCGAGGAGTTGGATATCGAGTACGACGTCGTCGAGATCGACCCGATCGCGGAGACGATCTTCGAGCAGTACCCCGAGGCCGCCGAGGACACGATGGCGGCGGGGAACGTCTACGTCCGGACGCGGGCGGTTCTCAACTACTTCGTCGCCAACGCCGAGAACCGGATCGTTCTCGGCACCGGCAACCGGTCGGAGGCGGCGACCGGCTATTTCACCAAGTACGGCGATCAGGCGGTCGACTGCAACCCGATCGGCAACCTCTACAAGATGCAGGTGCGCCAGCTGGCCGCCCACGTCGGCGTCCCCCAGGATCTGGTGATGCAGACGCCGACGGCAGGAATGTGGACCGGACAGACCGACGAGGAGGAGATGGGCGTCGGGTACGACACCCTGGACGCGATCCTCGCGACCCACGTCCACGGCCCACTCTCGAAGGCTGCGACCGTCCGCGAACTCGGCGTCGACCCCGAGCAGGTCGAGGCCGTCGTCGACCTCCACGAGGCGAGCGCGCACAAACGCCGGATGCCGCCGGCGCCCGAGCAGTAACGCTCCGCCGCGAGCGCCCCGTCTAATCCCGGCGTGTGGCGGCGTGGGCGTGGGTGAACACGAACTCCCGAAGCAGTTTCCCCGCGAGCGCCGCCGTCTGGCCGTCGTCGCGGTCGTTCACCTCGACGACGTCGACGCCGTCGGCGTGTGGTGCGACCGCCCGAACTGCGTCCCGCAGTTCCCGCGGCGACAGGCCGAACGGCTCCATCGTGCCAGTTCCGGGCGCGTATCCGGGATCGGCGGCGTCGATGTCGACGGAGAGGTAGACGGACGAGTCCTCGCCCGGGAGGACGTCGCCATTCTGGACCGAGCGCGTCCACTCGCCGACGTTCTCGGGCGGGACGACGGTCACGTCGTCCGCCTCGGCGCGCTCCCACTCCGCGGCCGAACCCGTGCGGGCGCCGATCACGTACGCGTGGTCAACGACGTCGAGCGCCCGCCGGGTGACGCAGGCGTGGTTCCAGGGGTTCCCGGCGTAGTCCTCCCGGAGGTCCAAGTGCGCGTCGAACACCACGAGGACGTCCGGGTCGACTGCCTCGACGCCGGCGTACGTGACGGTGTGCTCGCCGCCGAGAAGCGCCGGGACGGCGTCGTCGAAGGTGATGCCGCGGAGTTCCGCGGCGAGATGGTCGAGGTACGCTTCGACGTCGTCCCAGGGATGAACGTCGCCGGCATCGTGGACGCCGAGTTCGGTGAAGCGGCTGTCCGTCCGGTGGTCGTAATCGTCGGAGGATTCGGAAAATCGCCGGATCCGGTCCGGTCCGAACCGGGTGCCCGGCTGAAAGGTGGTCGTGGCGTCGAGGGGAGCGCCGACGACCACGTAGGATGCGGCCTCGCGATCGATCGTCGCTCCCGGAAACATCTCGATTATCCGACGATCTTGCGTTGGCCCTCGTACTCGAGGTACTCGATCTCGTCGTCGGAGGCGAGGCTCTCGTCCTCGGGGATGCGCATCGTGAACGTCTCGTAGGTGTCCAGGTCCATCACCTGGGCGTCGTCGCCGGAGACGGAGACGACCTGGCCCTGCTTGCGCTCGATGATCGGGACCCAGACCTTCGCGTCGACCGGCTGGGACAGGGACCGCTTCCTGTCGTCGAAGACGCCCTTGCCCTCGATGCGGGCCTTGGCGCTGCCGTGTTTGCCCGGTTTCGCGGTGCTGTAGTGGTTGATCTTACACGGCGCTTCGTCCATCATCACGTAGCTTCCCTCTTGCAGTTCGCGAACCTGCTTTTGCTCACGAGGCATACCTCCGCTTCCCTCGCGGCCGGTATAAACGGTTTGGAACGCGTTCGGCGTGGACGGACGGAAGGACGGAACGGGCGGAGCGAGGGGAACGTGGGGGCGCCGACTCGGTCTGCGTCACTCGGCGTCGTCGGCCAACCCGGATCGGCGTCGTCGGCCAACCCGGATCGGCGTCGTCGGCCAACCCGGATCGGCGTCGTCGGCCAACCCGGATCGGCGTCAGTTCCCCTCGTCATCGGTCCCGTCGTCCGGCGGGAACTGACCGGAGATGAGGAAGCTCACGAGGATGAAGACGAGAAAGCCCGCGCCGACCGCGGCGGTCGTCTGAACGACGAACGGGATGTCGTGGTACCAGGCGTATCTGTCGACGATGATGATCGCGACGATCGCTAGCAGGATCGCCTTCTGCTCGTCAGTCGGATCCAGAACCGCCCCTTTGACGTCGTCGACGAGTTCGTTCACGAGGCCCATCGGTGCGCGGGAGTTGGCGGGCCGCGTGGAACCGTGTTTCGATCGCGTCCGCCGATCGTGGTAGAGGGCCGTCGATGGTGGTGGGGAGCCGTCGATCGTTAGTGAGGACCACCGATCCGAGCTAGATCGTGAACAGCTCGCGCGGGAAGTCGGCCAGCGGCTCGGCGCCGGTGGCGGTCACGTGGAAGGTCTCCGAGAGCTCGACGCCGAAGTCGTCCTCCCAGATGCCGGGGATCATGTGGAACGTCATATCCTCCTCGAGAACCGTCTCGTCGCCCGGCCGAATGCTGGCGGTATGTTCGCCCCAGTCCGGCGGGTAGCCGAGCCCCATCGAGTAGCCGATCCGGTCCTCCTTTTCGAGTCCGTACTGGGCGATCGTCTCCCGCCAGGCCTTCTCGACGGCCTCGCAGGTGACGCCGGGCTCGACGGCGTCGAGGGCGGCCTCGATCCCCTCGATCACGACGTCGGCGGTTTCCTGGACGGCCGCAGGGGGATCGCCGACGTACGCGGTTCGAGCCAGCGGCGAGTGGTACCGGTGGCGACAGCCCGACAGCTCGATGAGCACGAGTTCGTCGTCGGTGAACGGCCGGTCGGTCCAGGTGAGGTGGGGCGTTCCGGTGTGGTCGCCGGAGGGCATCAGCGGAACGATCGAGGGGTAGTCGCCGCCGTAGTCGTCAGTGCCCCGGATCAGGCGGTCATAGATGGCCGCGGCGGCCTCGTACTCGGGGACGCCGGCATCGATCGCGTCCAGGCCGGCCAGCATCGCCTCCTCGGAGATGCGGGCCGCCTCGCGCATGTACTCGAGCTCCTGCTCGGACTTCTTGATGCGGATCCAGCCGACCAGCAGGGTGGCATCCTCGAAGTCGGCCTCGGGGAGGTTCGACTGCAGCCGCGTGTAGGACTTGGCGGTGAAGTAGGACGCGTCCATCTCCAGGCCGATGCGGCCGTCGGCGACGTCGAGATCCTCGAGCACGCCGGCGACGTAGTCCATCGGGTGGAGGTCGTACGGCGAGTGGACGTGGTCGTCGCTGTAGGCCCGAATGCTCTCCTCCGAGAGCCACGTCGTCGCCCGGGCGCCGTTGCCGTCCATGTCCCGGCCGACCCACACCGGCTCGTCGCGCTCGCGGGTGACGATCACGGCCTGATGGACGTAGAAGGACCAGCCGTCGTAGCCGGCCAGATAGTTCATGTTCGCCGGGTCGGCGACGACGATCGCGTCCAATCCCTCCTCGCGTAGCCGCTGTTTCGTGCGTTCGACGCGCCGTTCGTACTCCGATTCGGTGAAGAGGTCTCGTGGCATGGCGACGGATCTCACGTAGACGGTCGTCAAGCCGGTGTAAAAATATTTCGTGTACGCAAAGAACGGTTACTGTAGACGGTGGATCCTGCCTCCGCCGAGGATCGTCAGACCTCCGGCGGCGCGACCGCCTCGTCGGCGGCGTCGCGCCAGGACCGCGTGGGGTTCCACCCGAGCAGCCGGTCGGCCTTGGCGGTGGCGTACGCCGACGCGTCCCCCTCGACCGAGCAGTCCGCCGGCAGCCGACCGTAGTGGTCCCGCAACAGCTCCCGAAGCGGCTCGCCGAGCGCGTTGTCGGGAGCGGCGCAGTTGAACGCCTCGTGGCCCGCGATCGCGGCCGGCGTCCCGTCATCGTCTGCGCCCGCGACGTCCGATTCCTCGACGCGTTCCACTCCGTCGCTCGGCTCCGGTTCCGACGCCTGCGCCGTGACGCCGGCCAGCGCGACGACGACGAGATCGACGACGTCGCGAACGTCGACGTACGACCAGTAGTTCCCGGCACCGGCCGACCGGTCCGTGACGTACTCGGGCTCCCGGCAGGCGTACGCTCCCGGTTCCTGGATCCAGGTGGGGCGGATCGAGGCGATCGAGACGTCGTCACGGCGTGCGACCGTCTCGGCGATCTCCTCGGTCACGACCTTGGAAAGCCCGTAGGCGTCCTCGGGACGCAAGGCGTGGTCCTCCGTCACCGGAATCGCGTCGGGGACCGGCGTCTCCTCGGCGAAGAAGAAGCCGTAGGTCCCGTCGGAGGACGCCTGCACGACGTCCGCGCCGACGCGCCCGGCGGCCGTGAGGACGTTGTGGGCCGCCAGCGTGTTGTTCCGGTAGACGTCGACGCCCGGATGCGTGCCGGCCACGGGGATCGCGGCCCAGTGGATCACCGCGTCGGGGTCGATGGCAGTGATCGCGTCGAAGGTCCCACCCGCCTTCGTGAGATCCAGCGCCCGATACTCGACGTCGGGATGGCCGCCGTTCGACGGCAGGGACCGATCCAGGACGACCACGTCGTGATCGGCCGCAAGCGCGTCGACGACCCAGCGGCCGGACCTCCCGCGACCGCCGGTGACGATGACGTTCATACCGGACGTTTTGACGTTCATACCGGGATGCTCGGCGGCGGCGTTCAAAACGTGCCGGATCGACGGATCGTCCCGTTTCGTCGGTCATATATCCGTGCCCCGCAAACGATCGTCGATGACACGTGGTCCCGCGCCGTCGATCGGCGTCGATCGTGTGCCGCCGAACGCGGACGCCGTCCTGGTTCGCGTCGGCGCGATCGGCACCAAAAGCGAGCGCGTCCGCTACGAGATGCAGTCGCAGCTCGGCCGGAACCTGCGCGCGCTCCTCGCCGACCGCGCGATCGACGCGCCGGTCCGACATCGGCGAAACCGCCTGGTTATCGAGCCGACGACGTCGTCGGATCAGACGCCGGATCCCGCGGTCGTCGCCGCGGTGGTGGACGCCGCAACCGACGCCGCGGGCGTGGTCTCCGCGAGCCCCGCGATGACCGTCGCCCCGACGATGGCGGCGGTCACGGACGCGCTTGCGGCCGTCGCGATCGACCGGTTCGACGGCGGGAGCTTCGCGGTTCGGGCCAACCGCGTCGGCGACCATCCGTTCACGAGCGAGGACCTCGAGCGCGAGGGAGGCAGCGCGGTCTTCGAGGCGGTCGCGGACCCGGATCCGACGGTGGATCTGGAGGACCCGGATCTGACGTTTCGCGCCGACGTCGCCGACGACGAGGCGTTCGTCTTCGTCGAGAAGCATCCGGGTCCGGGCGGGCTTCCGCTGGGGAGTCAACGGCCCGTCGTCGCGCTCCTCTCGGGCGGGATCGACTCGCCGGTCGCCGCCTTCGAGCTGATGCGGCGGGGAGTCCCGGTCACGCCGGTCTACCTCGATCTGGGCGATTTCGGCGGCCCCGACCACCGCGCTCGGGCCGAGGAGTCGGCGCGGCAGCTGGCACGGTACGCGCCGAACCACCTCGATGCGATCCACGTCGTCGACGCCGGGGACGTCTGTCGGCGGCTCGCCGACACGATCGAGCAGGGCCGGATGCTCGTCTTCCGCCGCTTCATATACCGGGTCGCCGCCGACATCGCGGCGGACCGCGGGGCCACCGGAGTCGTCACGGGGGAAGTTATCGGCCAGAAGTCGAGTCAGACCACCCAGAACCTCTCCGTGCTCGATTCGGTCACCGACTTCCCGATCCATCGACCGCTGCTCACGCTCGACAAACCGACGATCACGGAGCGTGCCGAGCGGATCGGGACCCGCGGCACGGCCGACATCACGGTCGGTTGCGACCGGTTCGCGCCCGATCGCGTCGAGACGCGGGCCGGCCTCGATCAGATCGCCGACGTCGAGCCGGAGTGGCTCCGGGACGCGGCCCGCGACGCCGCCGACGGCGCCGAGCGCGTCTTGCTGTAGAACGGTTGGGAAGTGCGGTTGGAGAATCCTCGATCGATTACGTCACCATATATAAAGTCACCGCCGCTTCCGGTCGGTAGGGAATCGCCAGGAACGGCTTATATATCCCGACACTCGTCGCGAGTGGGCAGTCCTGACATGCGCGGCCACCCCGGCCGTCACCGAAACCCATCTGCCCACTGCGTGAACACGTCCCGCTCGTCCCCGGGACTTCGTTGTCCGACCGTGCGGAGGCGTCCCCTTCACACGGTACGTTTCTGGAAGAAATCATATATTCAAAACTGATGTTTTGGGTCACAAACGATCGCGTGAACACACGGATCACGGCCGATGGAACACCGATGGAACACCGATCGGCGACGGGATCGGTCGGGAACGAGCGAATCGAATATAAACCAATTTAGTAAATCGACAGGCGGCGGGCCAGAGAACCCTCCCACGAACGTCAGCTTCGAGTACCAAGACGTCGAAGACCATTCGTGTTTTTCGATCGTCCTCAAAATATAATATATTCGATGATTTCTTTGAACGATCGTTCATTCGAGCATTCGTCGCGACGAGCGGCGTCGGACTCGATAACAATCTTAATGAGTCCGTTCGGCAAGCTATGACTGATGAACGTTACCGTACTCGGAGCCGGGACGATGGGACACGGTATCGCACAGGTGACCGCGATGGCGGGCCACGACGTCACGATCCGCGACATCGAGGAGTCGATCCTCGAGGACGGGGTCGAGGCGATCGAGAAGAACCTGCAGGGCGGCGTCGAGCGCGACAAGCTCACGCAGGCGGAAGCCGACGCGGCCCTCGATCGGATCGACACGACGACCGACCTCGCGGGCGCGGTCACGGACGCGGCGTTCGTGATCGAGGCCGTCCCCGAGGACCTCGACCTCAAACGCGACACGTTCACCGACGTCGAGGAGCACGTCACCGACGACACGATCATCGCCAGCAACACCTCCTCGCTGTCGATGACGGCGATCGCCGACGCGCTCGAGCATCCCGAACGCGCGGTCGGACTCCACTTCTTCAACCCCGTCCACATCATGGGGCTCGTGGAGATCATCGTCGCCGAACAGACGAGCGAGGACACGCTCGCGGCGGCGACCGACCTCGTCGAGGAGATCGACAAGGAGCCCGTGACGGTCACCGACACCGCCGGGTTCGCCTCCTCACGACTCGGCGTCGCGCTCGGCGTCGAGGCGATCCGGATGCTCGAGGAGGGCGTCGCCTCCGCGGAGGACATCGATCAGGCGATGGAACTCGGCTACAACCATCCGATGGGACCCCTCGAGCTGACCGACGTGGTCGGGCTCGACGTCCGGCTCGACATCCTCGAGTACCTCCGTGAGGAGCTCGGCGAGCGGTTCAAGCCGCCCCAGACGCTCAAGCGGAAGGTCCGCGCGGGCAAGCTCGGCAAGAAATCCGGCGAGGGCTTCTACGTCTGGGAGGACGGCGAGATCGTCGGCGTGAGCGGGGACGACGGCCGATGACCGGAAGCGATTCCGACGCGGACGCCGACGGAACCGGGAACGGCGGCGCCGCCGCGGACGATGCCGCCGCGGCCGACACCGCTGCCGTTGCCGCCGACTGTGACACCGTCGACGTGGCGCTCGACGACCTCGCCGAGGGAGTCGCGACGGTCACGATCTCGCGACCGGACGCACGGAACGCGCTCGACGCGACCGTCCGTGAGGAGTTCTCAAGCGTCCTCGCGGTGATCGACGACGACGATGCGGTTCGCGTCGTCGTGGTGACCGGCGACGCCGAGGGGAAGGCGTTCGTCGCGGGTGCGGACGTGAGCGAGTTCCGCGACCGGGACGCGATCGACCAGCGCGAGGTCAGCGAACGTCCACGGATCTACGAACGCGTCGCGGAGCTGTCGAAGCCCGTGATCGCCCGGATCAACGGCCACGCCCTCGGCGGCGGCTGCGAGCTGGCCCAGGCGTGCGACGTCCGGATCGCCTCCACGCGCGCGAAGCTCGGCCAGCCCGAGATCAACCTGGGCATCATCCCCGGCGGCGGCGGCACGCAGCGCCTCCCTCAGATCGTGGGCACCGGCCAGGCGATGCGGCTGATCCTCTCCGGAGAGCTGATCGACGCCGATGAGGCGGCCGAGATCGGCCTCGTCGACGAGGTATACGACCCCGACGAGCTCGACGACCGGGTCGCCGAGCTGGCGGGGATGATGGCCGACAAGAGCCTCGTCGCGCTCGAGTTCGCCAAGGACGCGGTCCGAGCCAGCGGGCAGCTCGGACTCGAGGACGGCATCGAGTACGAGGCGGAACTGTTCAGCCAGCTGTTCGCCACCGCCGACAAGGACGAGGGGATCGCCGCGTTCTTCGAGGACCGCGACCCCGAGTGGAACGACGCCTGACCGCGCTCACCGACGCGTCGGTCGGCGCCGTCAGGAACACCGGGACGTCGCGATCGTCACCTCATTCCCCGGTGAACTCCGGATCCCGATCCTCCCGGAACGCCGCCACGCCCTCCTCGTGGTCCGCCGTTTTCAGGAGCGTGCTCTGGGCGAGCGACTCGACGAAGCCGGCGGTCCGGGTGTCGGTGTCGCGTGCCGTGTTGACCGCCCGCTTCGCCAGCCCGAGCGCCTGCGGCGGCCGATCAAGGAGGTCCGCGGCGTAGGCCGCGGCGGCGGCGTCGGGGTCGTCCTCGACGCGCTCGACGAGACCGATCTCGGCCGCCTCCGTGCCGTCGATCAGATCACCCGAGAAGATCATGTCCTTGGCGACTCCGGGCCCCACCAGCTCGACGAAGCGGGAGCAGCCGCCGAGGCCGGGGATAAGTCCGATGTTGTGCTCCGGGAACCCGAGCGTTGCGTCGGGCGCGACGATTCGGACGTCACACGCGAGCGCGAGCTCGAGGCCGCCGCCGACGCAGGTGCCCTCGATGGCGGCGATCACGGGCTTTTCGATCGTCTCGAGTCCGTCGAAGACGCGGCCGAGGACGCGGGAGTTGCTGCGGAACTCGGCGGTCGTCCACTCCTGCGCCTCCTCGAAGAGGCCGACGTCGGCACCCACCGAGAAGACCGTCGGGGTGCCGGCGAAGACGACGACGCGGACCCGGTCCTCACGGAGCACTTCGAGCGCGTCGGCCAGCTCGTGGCGCATCGCCTGGCTGATCGCGTTGACGGGATCGCTGGCGAGTCGAACGGTCGCGACTCCCTCCTCGGAAACCGTGACCTCGAGCGTGTCGAACGTGGGCTGCTGGTCGGTCATCGATACGTGGTGGCTCGACGGGAACTAACTTGTGTCGATCGATCCCGCGCGTGGGGCGCGAGCGACCCGCGTCGCTGCGCAACCGCGGTTCAGTGCCACTCCGGCTCACGTCGGTCGAGGAACGCCGAGAGCCCCTCGTCGAAGGTGTCGGTCCCGCTCATTCGCTTGATCGCGGTCCGCTCCTGTTCGAGATGTTGACTGAGCCGGCCCTCGTAGGAGGCGTCGACGAGGGTCTTCGTCTCCGCGTGGACGGCGGTCGGACCGGCGGCGAGCTCGCGTGCGCGATCGGTCACCGTCTCGAGGAAGTCGTCGGCGGAGCCGCCGTAGGTCGCGTTCGCGAAGCCGAGATCGACCGCCTCCGCGGCGTCGATCGGCTCGGGATCGAACAGCAGCTCACGGGCCTTGTACGGACCGACCGTCTTCACGAGGAAGAAGGAGATCGCGTTGTCGGGCGTGAGGCCGATCCGGGCGAAGGCGGTGTCGAGGGTCGCCGATTCGTGGAGGTAGTTGAGGTCCGACGCGAGCATAAACCCGAGTCCGCCGCCCGCCGCGATTCCGGTCACGGCCGAGATCACCGGTCCGGGGAACTCCCGGACGGCACGGATATACCGGCTCGAGGCCGCCGCGATCGTGTCGATCGTGACCGGCCGCATCTCGACGGGTGCCTCGCGAATGAACTCGAGGTCGGCACCGGCCGAGAACTCTCCCTCGCCGTAGACGACGAGACAGTCGACGTCGTCGGCAAGCGCCTCGACCGCCGCGGCCATCGCCTCGAGTTTGGGCGGTCGGAAGACGTTCAGGCTACCGTCGCCGCGCTCCATCACCAGCCTGGCGACGCGTCCGCTCCGTTCGTCGCCGGCGTCGCCGCGATCGCTGCCGTCAGGACGCTCGATACGAACCTCCTCGTGGACGCGTTCGACCTCGTACTCGGCCATCATTGCTGGCCCGTGTTCGGGACGATCCGGCCGGGTCGTCTCGGCGTCATCTGGAGATCACTGCCTGCGATACGGGGTCCATACCGAATCGGTGGTCGATTGAGGGGTTTATACTTTCCGGCGATGGGCACGGCATCGTCCCGGCGCCACAAGTATCGCCGAGGAAAACCAACAAGTATAACGCGACGAAATAGTATGAGATAGGGTAGATGCAGCCATCAGTACCACAGGAGTACCTCCCGGACGAATCGGACCGGCCGGATTACATCCACCCGCTCCCGGAGCTCCACTACCCACAGGAGATCAACGCCGCCGAACAGCTCGTCGACGTCCACGTCCGTAACGGTCACGGCGACGCCGTGGCGATCCACTTCGAGGACGAGGAGATCACCTACGCCGAGCTGCAGGAACGGGTCAACCGGATGGGGAACGCGCTGACCGACCTCGGCGTCGAGGCCGGCGACCGCGTCGTTGCTCGGTTCCCGAACCGCCCCGAGGCGATCGTTACGTGTCTGGCCGTTCAGAAGATCGGCGCGGTCGCGCTCCCGTCGATGAAGCTGCTGCGTGCGAAGGAGCTTCGCTACATCATCAACAACGCCGAGGCGTCGGCAGTCGTCGTCTACGACGGCCTGGTCGAGGAGGTCAACAACGCGCTCCCGGATCTCGACACGGTCGACGACGTGATCGTGGCCCAGCGCAACGGCATCGAGCACGACCACCACGACTACGACGAGCTCCTCGAGGCAGCCAGCCCCGAACTCGACGCGTACCCGACCGAGCGCGACGACCTCGCGTTGATGCTGTACACGAGCGGAACGACGGGTCGACCGAAGGGCGCGGTCCACACCCACCGACACGTGCTGTCGACCGCCGACGGATACGCACGCTACTGCATCGAGCCGACCGAGGACGACGTCTTCGGAGGTAACCCGCCGCTGCCGTTCGCGTACGGCTACGGCGATCTGGTCACGTTCCCGCTTCGATTCGGCGCGAGCGTGAGCCTGGTCGAGGACGCCTCACCGAAGGACCTCCTCGAGGCGACCGAGGAGCACGGCATCACCGTGATGTGCTCGATCCCGACCGGCTACAACCAGATGCTCTCCCAGCATCCGAACGCGACCGACGAGTACGACCTCTCCTCGCTCCGGCTCGGGCTCAGCGCCGGCGAGCCGCTCACGCCGACCACCTTCGAGAACGTCAAGGAGGAATACGGCATCAAGCTTCTCGACGGGATCGGCACGACGGAGATGCTCCACATCTTCATCAGCCACCGACACGACGAGGAGATCGATCCGACCGCGACCGGCTTCGCGGCCCCCGGCTACGAGGGGAAGATCATCGACCCGGACACGGGTGAAGAGTGTGAACGCGGCGAGGCCGGGCTCCTGGCGGTTCGCGGTCCGACCGGCGTCGAGTACTGGAACCGACCCGAAAAACAGGAGGACGCCGTCGCGGATGGCTGGTCGCTGCCGGGCGACATCTTCGTCCAGCGAGAGGACGGACGCTTCGAGTACAAATCACGCAACGACGACCTCATCGTCTCCAGCGGGTACAACATCCCCGGCCCCGAGGTCGAGGCCGTCGTCGAGGAGGTCGAGGAGACCTCCGAAGTCGCCGTCGTCGGCAGCCCGCACGAGGAGCGCGGTGAGATCGTGAAGGCGTTCGTCGTCACCGCCGAGGGCGTCACGGGCGACGACGCGCTCGTCGAGAAGATCCAGAACCACGTCAAGGACACGCTCGCGCCCTACAAGTACCCCCGCGCGGTCGAGTTCGTCGAGTCCCTCCCGCGGACCGAGACGGGCAAGATTCGCCGGACGGAACTGCGCGAGCGCGAGCGTCAGTAAACACGGAGCCGGCCCACAAACAGGGCCGAGACCCCCTTTTCCAGACGACGCGTTTTCCATTTCGTTGCCGGCACTCGCTCCCGAAGAACCGCTGTCCGTCCAGGAGGCGTCCCACGCCGTCTTGTAGCGTGTCCGGGCGTTTCGTTTCACGCATAGACCGATCCCATTGGTGTAAACGTATTTTGTATACGATTGCGTATACGATTACGTATACGAACGCGGGCGCTCGAGCGGCCGCCGTTCTCCGGTCGGAGCACAGAAGATTACAAGACTATGACTGTTTGTATAACCGAAAGTGACGAATCAAGGCCGACCCGACCACGAATGATCGAATGAACCAGACGGTCGAACGGACGGCCCGGTCGGCGCGATCGGCCGATCGAAATAACGTATACATTTACCGTATACATACGACTGCGGGCGGGAACGATCGAAGTGGCGATCGACGGGACGAGTGACAAACTGGGCTATCACGAACAGGACGATGATCAAGAGACTGTGACGGCACGCCCGGGAGGGCAGACGGGCACCGGACGGCACAACGAGCCAGTCCGTGGGCGACGATCGTCGTCAGGGTCAGGGACCGCGGTCGGTTTCGATTTTCAGGTCCGTCCGCGGCTTCGCGATACAGGTCAACACGTATCCCTCCTCCTTCTCCGAGTCGGAGAGGAACATTCCCTCGGTCTGATCGACGTCGCTCGGGTCGCTGTCGCCGGCGAGCTTGGCCGAACAGACCCCACAGACGCCCATCCGGCACTGGTAGGGCATATCGATCCCGGCGGCCTCGGCGGCCTCCAGGATCGGCTCGTTCTCCGCGACCTCGATCGTCTGATCGAGGTCGACGAACTCGACGGTATGGGTCTCGACCATACTTAGGCGTCCTCGTCGAGGCGCTGTTCGTAGACGTGTTCGACCGGTTCGAACTCGTGGGCGCGGTAGAACTCCGCGGAGTCCTCGTCGCCGTGCATCACGTCGACGCGGTAGAAGTCGATCTCACGGGGATCCTCGCCGAACCACTCACGGACGGCGTCGATCATCCGTGTGCCCAGGCCCTCGCCGCGGTGCTCCTCGGTGACGAAGTGGCCGTTGATGTAGCCGTGGTTCTGCAGGCGGAAGATCGGGTGGTTTCCCCTCACGCGGGCCTCGAGGACGCCGACGAGGTCACCGGTGTCGGTGTCCTCGGCGACGACGACGGTTCCGTATTTCGAGTTGAGCAACTGGTTCTCGAAGTACTGCAGCCAGCGGTCGTTGGCGCTCTCCTTGTGGCGATAGCGCTCGTCGTATTTCGAGAGGTGTTCGGTGAATCCGTGCCAGAGCTCGAGGAGTTCCTCGCCATCGCCGGGTTCCGCGTGTCGAACCTCGTAGGTCATACGAGCCCGAACGTCGTCGAGGATTAAAAAAGTCGCCCTCCACGACGGCCGGCTCACCGGGATGAGCCCATCGCGTTCGGGCGGTCAATTACGCCGTTCGTATACAGAAAAGGATTATAACCCTCCGCAGCCAAAGGGATGATAGCGAGTCAGCTATGCCCACGGAAGCGAAACTCAAAGAGCAAGTACAGAACGGCAAGATGATCGAATCGCGCGAGGAGATGACTGAGGGCTACGAGAAGGCACTCAAGCAGATCCTCACGGTTTCGGGTGACACCGAACTGATGAGCGCACCGGCCTACTACGAGCAGTCGCTCAACGCCCCCTCGATGGACGCCCGTGCGTCCTGTATCAGCGTCATACAGGACGAGCTCGGTCACGGCCACATCGCCTACCGACTCCTCGAGGATCTCGGCGAGGACCGTCACGACCTCATCTACGAGCGTGAACCCCACGAGTTCCGGAACACGTACGGGTTCGACCAGCACATCGACAACTTCGCGGAGCTCGTCAGCGCCCACGGGATGT
The DNA here is from genome assembly GCF_029889855.1 of Halopenitus sp. POP-27. Classification (NCBI taxonomy): domain Archaea; kingdom Methanobacteriati; phylum Methanobacteriota; class Halobacteria; order Halobacteriales; family Haloferacaceae; genus Halopenitus; species Halopenitus sp. POP-27. The sequence goes on from NZ_JARANU010000013.1 coordinate 50,069, forward strand.
TCGATCGCGCGGGGATCGTCCTCCTCAGCGACGTTCACGAGAACACCTCCTACGCGCCCTGGAAGCGCGCGCTCACGAAGGTGAACAAGGAGGAGCAGTTCCACCTGCGCCACGGCGAGACCTGGATGCGTCGGCTCGCCAACAAAAGCGACAAGACGCGGGCGAAGCTCCAGGGCGCTATCGACTGGATGTTCCCGATGGCGATCGAGTGGTTCGGCCTGCCGGACGACAAGAAGAAACACGACGACCAGCTCGAGTACTGCATCAAGGGCAAGACGAACGACGAGCTGCGCGAGGACTGGCTCGAACGTGCGATGCCGCTGATGAACGAGCTCGATCTGGACGTCCCGGCCCACTACGACGAGGCGGCCGACGAGTACGTCCTCGATTACGAGTTCCCGGTTGCCTTCGACGAGGACAACAAGGAATGGCGCTTCGACGAGCCCATCTCGTGGGACGACGTCATCGACCGCTGGCGCGGTCGTGGCCCGGCCAACGAGAAATACGTCGACCTGATCCAGTCGAAGACGGTCGAAGTGCAGGTGTAAAATGTCCTGTAGCACCCCGACGCCTGACGATTCGACGCCGGACGACTCGACGGCGCCCGCGACCTCGAGCGACTTCATCGAGCGCCGCCGCCGGAACGCGACCGGCTTCGAGGCGGAGGCCTGGGACGTCGTCGACGAGATCCCGGACCCGCACATCCCGGTGAGCCTCGTCGAGATGGGGATGATCTACGACGTCGACTACGCGGACGGTCACGTCGACGTCGAGATGACCTTTCCCTGTATGGGCTGTCCCGCCTACGACATGATCCACAACGACATCGAGAGCTGCCTACTCGTGTACGAGGAGGTGGACTCGGTCGACGTGGACGTCGTCTGGGAGCCCGTCTGGTCGAAGGAGATGTTGACGGCGGACGTCCGCCGGAAGATGAACGAATCGGGCATCAGCCTGTGACACGAACGACGGACACACAACACACGCAGCACACACGACACAAACGATGACACGACACTACGAAGTCTTCGCCCGGATCAACCAGGGCGATGAGACGCTCAACATCGGAAACGTACAGGCGGACAGCGATCGCCTCGCGAAGCTGTACGCACACAACACCTTCGACGAGGAGGACTGGGACTTCCTGGCGGTCGTTCGCCGAGAGGACGTTCACGAAGTCAACATCGAGCAGGAGGTGCTCTCCCCAGCATGAGCGAGTGGCCCGACATCGCCGTGGATTACGTCCAGGCGATCACGGACACCAAGATCGTTCTGGGACACCGCTACGCACAGTGGTCCCTGACCGGTCCCTCGCTGGAGGACGACATCGGCGGCGCAAGCGCCGCCCAGGAGGAGGTCGGCCACGTCCGACAGCTCTTCCGGCTCCTCGAGGACCAGGGACGCGACTCGGACTGGCTCGACGGACACCGTGACCCCGAGGCGGTCAACAACGTCGCCAGCCTCGATTCGATCGACGGCGAGTGGCCCGAATATCTCACGACGATGGCCACCGCCGATCGCGCCGCGTGGTACCTGCTCGATGCGATCGACCACGAGGACTTCGGCGGAATGGTGACGAAGATGGGCGAGGACGAGTACTTCCACCTGGAGTACCACGACGCCCGTCTCGATAGCCTCGCCGAGAAGGAGACCGACGCCATCCAGTCGACGCTCGAGGAGACGCTGCCGCACACGCTCGCGTTCATCGGCCCCGCCGAATACGACGCCGAGTCGGACCCGCTCTACGAGGCCGGGTTCACCGACCGTCCTGCAAGCGAGATCCGCGAGTCGTACCTCGGCCACTTCGAGGACCTCTTCGAGGGAACGCCGGTCTCACTCGAGAACGTGGACCGCTCGGCCCCCGACATCGAGGCATGGAACGAGACGCGTCGCCGCGTGAACGGCGGCTCGATCCCCGAAGCCGACCTCGTCCAGATCCGCGGGGACAGCAACGAACTGTACGTGATGGACTGATGACGGTGGCATCAGAGGGCCGGACCGGCGGGGAGGTGGACCCCGACGTCGAGGGCGCGGAGTCCGACGTCGAGGACGCTGCTGACGCCGCCGCCGAGACCGACCGCGACGCCGACGAGCCGACGGTCGGGTGTCCGTTCTGTGACTCCACGGACGTCGAGCAGGAGTCGCAGTTCGGCAGCGAGATCTCGAAGTCGCAGTACTACTGCAACGGCTGCCACACCGTCTTCGAGCGGATCAAGTACGACGGCAAGCGACCCGACACGAGCTGAGGGCCGCATCCACGATCCGGATCGGGCCGGAGCGAGCCGAATCGGAACGGGTCGACCCGATCGTCGGATCGACCCGATCGTCGGATCGACCCGATCGTCGGATCGACCCGATCGTCGGATCGACCTTGACGCCGCGATCGGGATAACCCGGCGTCGCCGTCGGCGATCGGCGCGGCGTTCCGTGCCACCGGCGTCGCCATCCGTGGTCCACCATCCGGAGTCCGACGAGAGGGATCCGGCGTAGATCGCGTCGAGAGCGGCTGCTGTGCCGATATCATCGTCGTTCGGTATGAGAAGCTATTTATATACTGCTTCCGATCGTTTGGGTACATGCAATCGTTCACCGAGCTCGACCTCGAGTACTTCGAGACCAACCTCGACGACCACGTCGGGTATCTCCGACTGAACCGACCGCCGGCGAACGCACACCACATCGACGTCCTGCTGGAGCTCCAGCGCGCCGTCGAAGTGATCCGGTTCGACGACGACGTCCGCGTGGTCCTGTTCGGCAGCGCGAACGAGAAGATCTTCTCGACCGGCTTCGACATCGGCGTCCTGCAGGAGAAGTCCGGCCAGCAGATCGGCTACGCGAGCCAGACGAGCAAGGAAGTCATCATGAAGATCCGGACCACGGACACGATCTTCATCGCGATGGTCAACGGCCACTGTATGGGCGGCGGCCTCGAACTCGCGCTCGCGTGTGACTTCCGCTACGTCGGCAACGACGACGACTACAGCGTCGGGATGCCGGAGGTCCACCTGGGCCTCATCGCCGGCGAGGCCGGCACGCAGCTGCTGCCGCGGTACATCGACCGCTCGACCGCGCTGAAGATGATGATCACGGGCGAGACGCTGACCCCCGAGAAGGCGACCGAGCGCGGCATCTTCGACGAGATCCACCCGCCGGAGGAGATCGAGGACGCGGCCCGGGAGTTCGCCGACCAGATCGTCCAGAAGCCGAACCTCGCGGTCGGCAACAACAAGCTCGCCGTCAACGAGGGGCTCGAACTGCCGCTGTCGGACGCGCTCGCCCACGAGCGTGAGCTGCAGAACCGCCTGCTCGGCTCGGACATCGCCAAGGAGGGCGTCGACGCCTACCTCGGCAAGCGCGACCCCGACTTCCTCGCCGTCGAGAAGGGCGAGAAGGAACCGGGCAACGCCGAGTAACGACGACAACGCGGTCCCACGGACGGACGCGCAAGTCCCATATCGGTTCTCACGTTTTTTCAGCAGTGTCGTCCGCGAGCCGCGCGAATATCCTTCGACCAGTCGCTCCGCCGTGCACGGTCGTCCCGCCGGGAGCGACCGTGTCGGTTCCGGATCGACCCCGACAGGGAACGCGACGACGGAGTGATGTCGGGAGAAGGGTCGGTGTCCGGCTGTGGACTCCGATCGGTGGCGTCTCAGACAGTTGGTGTCGACGCCCCAGCCAGCAGGGAGCTTATAAGTCGAGCGCGTGCTCGGCGACCGTCGTCTTCTGGATCTCGGTCGTCCCGCCGATGAGGCTGAGGATCTTCGCGTCGCGGAAGTACCGTTCGAGGGGGTAATCCGTCCGGTAGCCCGTCCCGCCGTGGATCTGGATCGCGTTGCGGGTGACGTACTCGACGACGTCGCTTGCGACGTACTTCGCCTTGCTGGAGGCGCGGGTGTCGCCCTCGCCGGCGGCGATGTCGTGGGCCGAGTTATAGACGAGGTGGCGTGCGCCGTCGAGCTTGGCGTCCATCTCGGCGACGAGCACCTGAACGGCCTGGTACTGGCCGACCGGGTTGCCGCCCTGTTCGCGGTCGCCAGCGTAGTCGATCGCCTCCTCGAAGGCCGCCGTGGCGATGCCGGTCGCGATCGCGCCGAGGCCGGTTCGGGCCATGTCGATCGTCCCCATCGCGATCCGGAAGCCCTGCCCGACCTCGCCGAGCAGCGCGTCCGCGGGAACGGCGACGTCCTCGAAGGTGGAGTCCCCGGTGACGTGCCCACGCATCCCCATGAACTCCACGCGGTCGAAGGTGAAGCCGGGAGCCTCCTCGGGGCTCGGAACGAGGAAGACGCTGACGCCGTGGCCCTCCTCGGGCGCCGGCCGTTTCCGCGCGACGACGAGGTGGACGTCCGCGACGCCGGCGTTCGTTCCGAAGGCCTTCTGCCCGGAGATCGCGTAGCCGTCGTCCGTCTCCTCGGCGACCGTCGACAGCTCGGTCGGCGAACTGCCCGCGTCGGGCTCGGTGAGCAGCATCGAGCCGATCGACTCGCCGCGGGCCATCGGCTCGAGGTACGCCTCCTTCTGGGCGTCCGTGCCGTGATGGGCGATGGGTAACGCCGCGAAGGTGTGGCCCTGGATGCTCTCGGCGACCGCGCCGCTCGCCTGCGCGATCCGCTCGATCACGAGACAGTACGAGAGGAAGTCGGACCCCTCCCCGCCGTATTCCTCGGGCAGGAGGACGCCGAGGAGTCCACGGTCGCCGGCTTCCGCGAGCACGTCGTCGGGGAACTCGTCGGCGTCCTCGATCGCCTCGGCCCGCGGGGCGACCACGTCGGTTGCGAAGGCGTCCGCCCGGTCACGGAACTCCCGATGCTCCTCGGAGAGCGCGCTCTCGATGAGGCTCATAGGCGTGATAGCGCCGCACGCCCTAATAAGTCCCGCGGGCTCACGCGAACGGTACCCGAGTTCGCGCAAACAGCACGCGAGTTCGCGCAAACGACACGCGAGTCGTGCGTGCTGCGGCGCCGCCGGAGGGGACGATTTATGTGGAACGACCTCCCACTGGCGGGTATGAGGGATGTGTACGTCATCGGGGCCGGCCAGTCGCCGTTCGGCTCCTTCCCCGACGAGACCTACCTGACGCTGTTCGAGACGGCCTACGAGAACGCGCTGGAGAGCGTGGGCGGCGAGTTGGACCCCGACCGCATCGACGAGGCGTTCCTCGGAACCCTCGGCGTCGGCGGCCGACAGATCGGCCTGAGCAGCCCGGCGGTCACCGAGCACCTGGGACTGCACGGCGTCCCGACGACCCGCGTCGAGAACGCGTGTGCGGCAAGCGGCTACTCGTTCCGCTCGGCGCTGACGGCCGTTCGGGCCGGCACCGCCGACGTCGCGTTGGCGGGCGGCTACGAGGTGATGACCGACACGAGCGCCGACCAGACCAAGTGGTGGCTCGGCGTCAGCGGCGAGACCGAGTGGGAGCGGATGAGCGGGACGACCTTCGCCGGCGTCTACGCACAGATGGCAAGCGCCTACCTCGACGAGTACGACGCCACCGTCGAGGACCTCTCCCGGGTCGCGGTCAAGAACCACGGCAACGGCGCGAAGAACCCGAAGGCGCACCTCGGCTTCGAGTGTTCGCTCGAGGACGCCAACTCGGCACCCGGCGTCGCAGACCCGCTCAACCTCTATCACTGCTGTCCGACCACGGACGGCGCCAGCGCGGCGCTGCTGGCCAGCGAGGAGGTTGCCGCCGCGTTCGACGGTCCCGCCGTCAAGGTCGCCGGCGCCGGCGCAGCTAGCGGGCGCGTGGGGCTGTTCCAGCGCGAATCGCTCACGAGCATCCCCGCGAGCGTGCAAGCGGGCGAGGAGGCGTACGCGGAGGCGGGAGTCACTCCCGACGACCTCGACTTCGCCGAGGTTCACGACTGCTTCGCGATCGCCGAGCTGCTGGCGTACGACGACCTCGGATTCTGTGAGCGAGGCGAGGCCGGCCGGCTGCTCCGGGAGGGCGTCGTCGATCCCGACGGCGAGCTGCCGACGAACACCAGCGGCGGCCTCAAATCGAAGGGCCACCCGATCGGCGCCACCGGAACCGGCCAGGTCGTTGAGGCGTTCTCCCAGCTGCGCGGGGAGGCCCACGTCCAGGTCGACGACCCGACCTACGGGCTCACCCACAACGTCGGCGGCAGCGGCGGCGGGGTGACGGTTCACGTCTTCGAGCGCACGGAGGTGGACGCATGAGCGACGAGCGTGACGTCGCGGGAGATCTCGCGACCGACGGCGGGACCGCGACGGACGCCGATCCGGTCGGCATCGAGACCGCGGCGATCCGACTGCCGGCGTTCCGGCTCTCGAGTGAGGAGATCGCGGACGCCTGGGGCACGAGCCACGCCCCCGGTGTCGAGCGGAAGGCCGTCGCGGGCGCCGACGAGGACGCACTGACGATGGCGGTCGCCGCCGCCGAGCGCGTGCTCGCCGGGGGAGACGAGGGGGCGGCGGAGGCGACCACGACGGTCGTGGACCCCGGCCGAATCGACCTCGTCGTGACCGCAACGACCACGCCGCCGATGGAGGAGGGCGAGTTCACGCCGCGGCTCGTTCGCGCGCTCGGCCTCCCGACGGACGTGGCGACCGCGACCGTTCGCGGATCGACCGCGGCCGGCGGCGAGGCGCTTGCCCGCGGGCTCGAGGCCGCCAGGTCGGGCACCACGCTGGTCGTCGTTTCCGACTCACCGGCGGGCGACCCGGCCGAGACGGACCACCCGATGGGTGCCGGCGCGGCCGCGTTCGTGCTGTCGGCCGATCCGGCGGTCGAGGTCGGCGAGCCGGCCTGGCACGTCGAGGAGTATCCCGGGATCCGTCACCGCGAGCGCGGCGCCGAGACGGTCGACACGCTCGACATCACGACCTACCAGCGAACGGCGATCCGCGAGTCGATCACCGCGGCGACCGAGGCGCTCGCCGACGACGGCGGGCCCCTTGAGGCGTCGGGGCTCGAGGCGGTCGACGCCGCCGCGGTCCATCAACCGAACGGGAGCCTCCCGTATCGCGCGACCGGCGATCTCCCGCTCGACCCCGGGACGGTGCAGGCCGGCACCGTCGCCGACCGGATCGGCGACGCGGGCGCCGCCACGGTCCCGATCGGTTTGCTCGCGGCGGTGGCCGCCGAAGCCGGCGAGGCGGACGACGATCCGTCCGATGAAGGTGGTCCCGAGGACCGCCGGAGCGTCGCGACGTTCTTCGGCGGCGGCACCGCGGTCTCGATGGCCTGTCAGGGGACGCTGTCGGTCGACGGGATCGACGAACTCGGCGGCGGGGAGCCGATCACCTACGACGACTACCTCCGCAAGCGCGGCACGATCGTCGACGGCGCGGTCGCGGGCGGGGGCGCCCACGTGAGTCTGCCGAACTGGCAGGGCTCGCTCGACCAGCGGTACCGGCTCGTCGCTGGGCGTTGTCCGGAGTGTGGCGGCGTGACGTTCCCGCCAACGGGCGCCTGCCGGGAGTGTCACGAGCGCGTTACCTTCGAGGAGTTCGAGGCGCCACGGACCGGAACCGTCCGCGCCGTGACCGTCATCGGTCAGGGGGGCGCACCGCCGGAGTTCACCGGCCATCAGCAGCGTGACGGCGCCTACGGGGTCGCGATCGTCGATCTCGGGGAGGGTGACGACGAGATCACGCTTCCGGGGCAGTTGACCGACGCCGACCCGACCGCCGTCGAGGTGGGCGAGACCGTGGTCGCGACGGTGCGTCGGATCTACGAACAGGAGGGCGTCCCGCGGTACGGCGTGAAGTTCGTCCCCACGGACGCGGAGTCCACGGACGCCGAGTAGGTCATCGACCTCGGGGCGGCGCGATCACTCCCGATCGAGCCCGAACTCGTCCCACCGCTCCCGAACAGACTCGCGAACGTTCTCCGGAAACGACTGCTCGAAGGTGACACGGGGCGCGATGTACTCCTCGTCCCAGCGCGGGTCCCACGTGGCGGCGATGTGGAGCCGCGAGCCGGTCTCGCCGTCGCGTCGGTAGCGCGTCGCGGTCGCGCTCGGGGCGTGCGGCTCGCTGAAGGCCCAGTCGTTGGCGGGATGCGCCTTCACCCACATGTCGTCGAGCGCCTTCGCGAGGTCGGTCGGATCCGAGTTCTCGTCGACGATCAGGACCTTATCGAAGAGGTTCGAAAAGGAGAACAGCGTGTTGGCGAGCTGCCACTCGAAGCCGGCATACAGGATCTCGCTGGCGACCAGACAGATCCCGAGCCCGCCCTCAGGCGGCAGCCTGACCCATCGAACCGGGGAGACGCCCCAGTAGCCGTTGACGCGCCGGGAGAGCCGCGCCGCCTCGAGGAGACTCACGATCTGGGTGTCATCGGACAGCGGCGCGCCAAGCGGCGCGAACGCCACGATCGGGTCCTCCCGGGTCGCGATCCGGTCAGCTCGCACCACGGCCGTGGCGGTCGCACAGGTGGCTTCCCACGCCGCGCGCCACTCATCGGCCGCGGTCGCAGCATCGACGGCGGTCGTGGTCGCCGATCGTCGATCGCCGCGATGGGCCGGTTCCGGATCGGCGGTCGGTTCGAGAACGCCGTCGATCCGAACCTCGGCGTCGCGAGGGACGATCCTGTCGGCCACACGGGAGACGGCCACGGGCGCGAGACCGGCTGCAAGCTCGGGCGTGTCGGTTCGGACACGGTCGCCGATCCAGCCCTGCAACGCCGCCAGGAGCACCGGCGCGGAGACGCCAAGGAGCACGCTGACTCCCGTCGCAGCCGCGTCCGCAGTACCGTCGGCTGGAGTGCCCTGAGCGCGCTCGAGACGGTCGTGAAACGCGCGGGGGAGGATGATCCGGAGCCGTGAACTGCCGCGCACGTCGCCGCGGACCGGGACCCACGTCGTACCGGCATCGGGACCCAGATCGACCGCGAGCACGCCGAGCGACACGAGGGGACGTGCGTTGGCCGACAGCGTCGGCAGTCCGAGGGTGTGCAGATCGAGAGTCGGGTCCGGCGTCGCTGCCGGCTCCGCGTCGCTCCGCGGGACCGGTTCGGTTCCTCGCCCGGCAAGCAGATCGAGCAGGTCGTGGTAGGCGTGGGTGGATGGAACGGCGTCGACGTCCTCGCCGGCGGTCAACGCGTCGCCGATCCGGTCCCACGGTTCGCGATCGTGGGCCGCAAGCTGGTCGGGGCCGCCGAACGCGCCCGCGACGAACCGAACGCGGCCGGGCGTTTCCTCGAAGATGACGGCGGGTCCGCCCTCGCGTGCGGCGACCGAAGCGACCGCGGCAGCCTCCTCGTCCCAGTGAACGCGGTCGTCTATCGAGACGATATCACTCCGATCGCGAAGCCGCGAGAGGTGATCGCGGAGCCCGATTCCGGGTCCGTTCATCTGCGCCATCCTCCGGCCGTCGGTTCACGATCCGGCCGGTCACCGAGCAGGGCGTCCTCGAGGGCGACCGACACGCCCGCCTCACGGAGCGTCTCGCGTGCCCGTCGCTCCAGCTCCGGTGGCCGATCGACTGCCGGTGACGATCGGGTCGCGTCGATGTAGGTCTTTGCCGTCTTCGCCTTCGAGGTGCCGGTCTGGATGTCGCCCTTCTCGCTGGGGGTCTGGTAGATGTTGAGCGGCACCTTCGGCATCGTCTCGACGCCGAACTGGTGGAAGTCCGCGTCCGGATCCGCGTGCAGCGCCAGCGCCTCCACGACCGCTCGGGAGTCGGTCGGTTCGACGTCGGCGTCGACGAAGACGAAGAAGTCGACGTGCAACATCCCCCAGGTGGTGAAGATGAAGTTGGCGAGTTCGTGGAGATAGCCCGGTTCGGTGCGGTCGGTGGCGATCACGTAGACCGTTCGCGGGGTGGACGTCCACGGCGCACAGCACTCGACGTCGAACCCGGCGGTTCGTAGCCCCAGCGTTGCGTCGGGGCCCACACAGCCGGCCTCCATCGAACTCGTGGAGTTCTCGGCGTAGCCGACGCCCGACCCCTCGACACAGAACGGAATGATCGGGTCCTCGCGGTGGGTGATCGCGGAGACCTCAAGGACGGGCATCGACCGACGGGGGCCGTGCATATAGCCGAAGTAGTCGCCGAACGGCCCTTCGTCTCGCCGGGCATCCGGCACGATCTCCCCCTCGATGACGAGCTCGGCGTTCGCGGGGACTCGAAGGTCGTTCGTCTCACACTCCACGAGCTCGATCGGTTCGCCCTTGAGCCCGCCGGCGAACTCGGCCTCGCTGCGGTCGGTCGGGATCCACATCACCGACGTGTACTCGACGGCCGGCTCTGCGCCGACGACGATCGCGACCGGCATCGGCTCGCCGCGGCGTTCGTACTTGTAGTAGTAGAGGTTCGGCGTCTGTTCGCCGGCAAGCAGGAGGACGCTTGCGGTCTCGCCGTCGTGGATCATCGCGCGGTGATACGACCAGTCGACCCACTCCGAGTCGGGATCCGGTGCGACGAGCGTGTGGAGGTTCGAGTACCGGCCGCCGTCGCCGGCGTGGATGTATGGCCACGGGAACCGGAGGAGGTCGACGTCCTCGCCGTACAGGACCCGGTCTTTCACCGGCGCGTCCTCGGCGTCGACCGCCGTCGGCGCGATCGGGTCCTGGAGGCGGTCGATCACCTCCTCGTAGAACTCAAACCGCGAGAGGTCGGCGGGAAGGTCAAGCCCGAGAGCGATCCGGTTCCAGGGCCGGTCCCCGCTCCCGCGGTAGGGATCGCCGACGAGCCTGGCGGCCTCGGTCCGTTCGAAAAGCGGGACTCGTGCGTCGCGCTCGTTGGCCAGCATCGTGATCGCGCTGGCCTCGAGGTTCCAGGACACCGACTCCTCGACGCGTTGGAGGTCGTCGTGTGACTCGAGGACCGCGAGGTACTCCCGGAGGCTGTCGACCGTCATCGGTGCCCACCGCCGGCGTGAGATATGTGCCCGATCATTCCTCGGCGTCCGTCAACGCCGATCGGAGCCCGGCCCGATCCCGTTCCACCTTGCGATCGACGTATGCCTCCAGCAGCGCCGGATACTCCTCGGCGAGGTGATCGAGCATCAGCCGTCGGCTCGCCTCCGAGACCGAGTCGAACTCGCCGGTCCGTTCGAGATACAGCAGGATCGTCTTCACCTCCGCCGAGCGCGTGTTGATGACTGTGCTTTGGTCGGCGGTCTCCTCCATGATCGACTCCAGCAGGTCGACGTCGACGTCTGGCTCCTCGACGTCGGCCTCGATGACGTCGATGTACCACCGCTCCTCGACGTTCTCGTGAGGGCCCTTCAGTACCGTCAGCGGCTCGGGATCCGAGAGCGATTCAGGATCCCGGCTGACCCGGGCACGCGTGTCGAATATCTCCTTCGTGTGTTGGTCGGTTACCTGCAGCCGGATCTCCCCGTCCTCCGGGTCGGGCGGCAGGTTCGTTTCCGATGTCACGTACGTGCCGGGCATCGTCTGCCGAATGGTACGGGGGAGCGATAATAAAGCCTTGCTGGACGCGCGTCCGGCGAGGGACGCCGTTCGGACGAGCCGGGAGCGGTGGCGGGGACGACGGCGGCGGTCGAACGACGGCGGCGGTCGAACGTGGTCGATCGAGACGACGGAATGGCTACCGACTCAGTCAGCGGCGGCCGGTTCGGCGACGTCGGCGTCGTCACCGGCATCGTCCGCGGCGTCGCCGTTCGTGGCGTCGTCCGAGTCCTCAGCGCGCGGGAACTGGCCGATCGTCTCCGCGCGGAACGCGTCGACGTCGAACGCGTAGTCCCCGTCGAGGAACTCGATCACCTGCTCGGTGTCGGCCATCGCGTTCTTCAGACAGGTCGAAGCGCCCGGCGAGGGCGTGATGTTGAACAGGATGTCCTCGCCGGTGATCTTCGCCTCGCCCATATCGAGGTCCTTGGCGTCCGTGTCGACGATCTGCGGCCTGACGCCGCCGTATCCAGATGCCCGGTCGATATCGGAGAGTTCGACGGTCGGCACGACCTTCCGGACGTTCGGGAGGAAGGCGCGCTTGCCGACCTCCGGAAGGTCGTAGACGAGGTTCCGGAGGACGTAGGGCAACAGGATCCGGTCGGCGAGGATGTTCGCGTAGCTGAGGAACGAGTCGGGCGAGAAGCCGAAGACGTCGAGGAAGTCGCCGGCGGTCGAAAAGCGCCCCCGCTCGAGGGTGGGCACGACCTTCGCGGTCGGGCCGAACCGCGTGATGTCGCCGTCGTGAACGTCGGCGTCGCCGTGGACCGCGGCGAACGGCAGCTTCTTCATCTGCAGGGTGTAGACCTTCCCGTTCAACAGGTCGTCCGCGAGGAAGAAGCTCCCGGCGACGGGCAACAGCGACATGTTCTGCCCGTAGCCCATCTCCTTGGCGATCTGGAGGCTGTGGGAGCCGGCCGCGACGACCGTGGCGTCGGACTCGAAGATGCCGTTGTCGGTGGTGATCCGGAACCCGTCACCGTCGTCGTCGATGTCGGTGACCGTCGTGCCGGTGTAGACGTCGACGCCGTCCTCCTCGTCGGCCAGGTCGACGAACGACTTCGAGACCGCGCCGTAGTCGACGACGTAGCCGTCGGGCGTCTGCAGCGCGCGCAGTTCCATATCCGGGTCCCGGCCTTCGACGACCTTCGGTTCCAGATCCGCGATCTCCTCGCGGTCGATCGATCGCAGCTTGGGGTAGAGGTCGCCAAAGCCCTCGTCGTGGTACCGCGATTCGAGCTTCTCGACCTCCTCGTCGCCGACCGCGAGCACCATCTTGCTGCGCTTGCTGTGCATCTCCCGGTCGGGATCGTGGTTCTCGAGGTAACCAGCCAGCAGCTCGGCACCCTCCTTGACCTCCTCGGCCTTTTCCAGGGTGTAGTTCGTCTCGATGTCCCCGAAGTGCAGCGTCTGGGAGTTGTTGGTGTGATGGGAGTTGATCGCCGCGATCTCCGGCTCCTTTTCGATCAACACGACGTCCTCGACGTCGGTGAACTTCGCTACCGTGTACAGTAGCGACGCCCCGCTGATGCCCCCTCCGATGATGGCTAGGTCGTATTCATCCGTCATGGTTGGCGTGAGGTACTCTCGTGTCCATCTGGAACGCCAGTCGTTAATTTACTTTTCATACGCGATTCATCCCCGGCACCAGAATACACAATAATCGGTTCTTATGTACCGAATTCTGAATCAGTTTCGCGTCGGGAGCGGACGCGCGGCGACGCCGCTCGCCCGAACCGGGTCGTGTCGGCCGAGGGGATCGACGGCGGCGTCGTGAGGTCGCGTGCCGTTTGCCCCGCCTCGATGGGTCCGGCACGTCTGCGAACGCTTTTGAGGCCGCGATCCGACCGTATAGGTATGCAAATCAGCGACAGCGATGGGGTGCGAACGGTGACGTTCGACCGGCCCGACGCGAAGAACGCGTTCACCGAACAGGCCGCACGGGACCTTGCGGAGGCGATATCGGGGACGTCGACGGACGACCACGACGCGATCGTACTGACGGGGGAGGGCGACGCGTTCAGCGCGGGTGGCGACATCGAGGCGATGGCCGCCCGCGAGGAGACGGCGGCCGAATCCTTCGAGCGCGTACAGGACACGCTCGGGCGGGTCGTCGAGTCAGCGATGACGAGCCCGGTTCCCATCGTCGCGAAGGTGAACGGCGACGCCGTCGGGGCCGGGCTCGCCGTGACGGCGGTCAGCGACTTCGCGTACGCGGCCGAGGACGCCACCTTCGGCTGTGCGTTCGTCCGCGTCGGACTCGTGCCGGACACCGGCGGAACGTTCCTCCTGCCGAAGCTCGTCGGACTGCGGGCGGCGAAACGGCTCGCGTTCACCGCCGACTTCTTCGACGCCGCCGAGGCGGCCGAGCTGGGCCTGATCAACGATGCCGTCCCGGCGGACGAGCTCGAGGATACCGTCGCCGACCTCCTGGAGACGCTCGGGAAACGGCCCTCCGAAACGATCGGGCTCGCCAAGCGGGCGATGCACGAAAACCTGGGAACCTATTGGCGGGAAGCGCTCGAACAGGAGCTGTTGACCCAGTCGTTGGCCTACGGAACGCCCGACCACGAGGAGGGCGTCTCCGCATTCCTCGAGGGGCGCAGCCCCGACTTCTCCTGACCGGCGCTCCCGCCCGCTCCACGGCCGAAACCCGGACCCGATCCCGGCGATCACCGGATTCGCGATCGAGACACATCAACCGCGAATCAATGATTGTGAACGGACAGGTTCGGGTGATCGATGTTCGAGACGACCGAGCCGATCCCAACCCATCCAGACCGGTCCATCAAGCCGACGCCGGCGGTTAGAACTCCGCGACCGCCGTCGACGCGTCGATGACGGTTTCGGCGTCCTCGGGCAGCAGCGCGACGACCAGATAGTCGGCGAACTCCTCGAAGTAGTCGATGACGCGCGCGATCCGGTCGGAGTCGATCGCCTCGAGCGAGTCGAACAGCATCACCGGCATCTCCTCGTAGACCTCGTGAACGAGGTAGCCCGCGAGCGCGAACACGAGGCCGATGACCTCCCGTTCGCTCTCCGAGAGGTGGTCGATCGTGTCCCGGTAGGAGGTTCCGTCGTCGGCCACGCGGACGATCTGGAGATCGAACGTGCTCTTGGTCACCTTGCGGCGCCCCTCACGGACGTTCCGCGTCTTCCGCTCGATCCAGATGCGCTCGATGTTGTCGTACTCGAGCACCTCGAGGACGGACGCCATGTGCTCGTTGAACGACTCGACCGACTCCTCCTCGATCCGGTCGACGCGCGTCCGGAGTTCGGTGAGTTCCTCGGCGATCTCCTCGCGTCGATCCTGCAACGATTCGTGCTGTGCCTCGGCGCTCTCGCGCTCCTCGATCTGGTCGTCGATGTCCTTGAGGTCGGACTCGAGCCGGTCGATCCGGAGGTCCAACTCGTTGGCCTCGCGGTGAAGTTCGAGCACGTCGTCGTACTCCCCGCCGACCGTTTCGGTCTCGTCCTCGAGCTCCTCGACGCGCTCCTCCTGGTCGTCGATCCGATCCTCGAGGTCCGCGATCCGGTCGTCGGTCGTCTCGATCTCGGTTTCGATCTCCGACAGCCGGCGGCGAGCGCGGTCGAGCTCGCGTTCGGTTCGCTCGATCTCGGACTTCTTTGATGTGAGGTCGTTGATCTGCTCCTGCAGCTCGTTGCGCTCGCTGAGCTTCTCGGTGCGGAGGTCACGCAGCCGGTCGACGGTCTCCTCGATCCGGTCGGCGTCGACTTCCGACCCACAGGTCCAACAGACCGTCCGATCCGCCTCGGCGACGAGCTGGTCGGTCAGCTCGCCGGTGCCGCCGTCGCCCGCGACGTCGGCCTCCTCGAGATCGAGGCCGTCACCCTCGAGCATCTCCTCGTTGAAGCTGATGACGCTGCCCAGTTGGCTGAGCGTCTCGTTCAGTGCGCGCTGGCGGTTTCGAAGCTCCTCGATGCGTCCCGCAAGCCGCTGTGGGTCCTCGTCGGCCGCCTCGGCCTCCGCGAGCCGCGACTCCAACTCGTCGCGTTCATCGGTGAGGTCCGCGAGGGTCGTCCGTTCCGCCTCGAGCTCGAACTCGAGGTCCTCGAGATCCGACCGGGCCTCCCGGAGCCGGTCGAAGGCGTCCTCGATCTCCTGTTTCTGTGACCGGCTCTCTTCGAGGCTGACGTCGGCCTCCTCGATCGCCGCCTGCACCTCCTCACGTTCGGCGCGCGCCTCCTCGAGCTCCGTCTCGATCTCGGTCCGCTCGGTCTCGAGCGACGGCAGCTCGCTTTGGAGGCGCTCGTACTCGTCGATCTGGGAGTCGATGCGCTGTTTCTCGCGTTCGAGCTCCGTGATCTCCGATTCGATGTCCGCGGTGTCGACCGGGCGCATGATGAGCTCGCGGAGGTCGTCGCCGCGCTCGACCGCACGACGGGCCTCGTTGTTCTCGAGCAGGAACGCGAACAGGTCGGCCAGCTGTGGGTCGTCGAGATACGGATCGCCGCCGTAGGAGACCTGATCGCCGTGTCGCGTGAGCGTTCGCGTGTAGGTCTCCTCGCCGATCTCCAGCTCGACGGACCCCTCGTCGGCGTCGCCCTTCAGCGAGGACCGTTCGCTGCCGAGTCCGGCCATAATCGCCTGCAGAAACGACGTTCTGTTCGTCGCGTTCCGACCGCTCAGTACAGTCACCCCGGGTGCAAACGTCAGTTCGTCCGAGTCGATTCCCCCGATGTTTTCAGCCGCCACGCGGACCTCCCGCGCGGATGTCTCGCGACTACTCATTGGTGGCGTAACGGACGCCTCATTGATAACTGTTCACCTCTTGGACCGCCACGACCGGGGTCGAAGAGCACTCACAGCGGATCGACGATCCCGACGGATGGTCGATCGGACGGTTTCGATGGGCGGGGCGATCAGGCGATTCCGGCGGACGATCGATCAGGCGGTTCCGGCGTCGCAGTCGCAGCCACCCTGTCGAAGCAGTTCGCTCGCGGTGTAGTCGGTGCCGCAGTCGCTACAGACCACACGGACGTCGACGAACACCTCGTAGTCCCGGTCGGTGAGTTTATCGCCCGAGACCAACGTCTCGATCGTGGACTCGGTGACGGCCGTGGTCCGTCCCTGCAACCGCTCGAGCGTCTCGGTCTTCCGCTCGAGCAGGTTCTCCGACCGGTCCGGCAGCTCCGCCTCGCGGTATTCCGTCAAGTACGTATAAATAGCCTGATGAGTGACGAAATCCGAGAGAACCTCGTCAACGTCGACGCCCGCATCCTCGAGGTCACGCCGTTTACGCATCTCGTCGGCCCGCGGGACGTCGTCGTCGGTAAGCGTTTGATAGGCGCTGTCGATGTCGGTTTCGGCGACCGCCTCGCCGGCCTGCCTGAGCGCGGCCTCGAGAACGGATCGATTGAACTCCTCGGCCAGATCTCGCAGGCTCGTTCGCTCTCCGGTCGCGCCGGTCCAGGCATCCTCCAGTTCCGCTCCCTTCCCGACCAGGTCGTACTCATCGATGACGCGTGCGACCTTCGTGTTCGGCCGTGATGTCTCGCTCATACCGGCCCGTTCGTTCCGAGAGATTACAAATATATCGGTGTAAAACCGATCGATTAATAATTCAATATAAACCGGTAAAACATCCGTTATGAACGTGGAATGGACAGATTTCAGATGGGATGAAACCGTCGTCAAACCCCATCGGCAGGCGCGTGGAGAGCGGATCGATGGTGGTCTCCCAACCGGCGGACCAACGGTCTCCGTCCACCGGACCACCGATCGCCACCAACGAACGATCATCAGCAACGAACGATCATCAGCAACGAACGATCATCAGCAACGAACGATCATCAGCAACGAACGATCGCCACCAACCGAACCAACGATCGCCACCAACGAACGATGGCGAACGTACTCCAGAGAGCGAAGGCGGGGCTGTCTCCGGCATGCGAAAAGGTACCGATCGGAACGGGAACGAGGATCCATACAGATTTATGAGTCTGCCTGCGCCCTGTTTAGACACGATGTCCAAGCCACTGATGGCGGCTCGGCACCCATCCTCGGCGCTCCCGGATCCGGAGACAGCCGAGAACGTCATCTACAATCCGTCGCTCGAACGGTTACGATCGTTCTCACGCGACCTCGAAACCACCACGGAGTTCGGGTCGCCCTCGTACGTCAGTCGCGAGCGGTCGCGGAACGCCGACGCGACGACGAACGCGATCGACCACGAGTTCGACGCCGAAGACGAGGAACTCATCGCCGACGTCGTCCAGTTCGCGGCGGACGCCGAGATGGTCTGTCTGGACCGCCAGGTCGGCCGGCATCCGGACAACACCTACGTCTGCCGATTCTACGTCCCGAAGTCGTACGGACGCATCGCGCTGGCCGTCGCGAAGCTGTTCGAACCCGTCGACGGCGACCGTGAGCCCGACTTCTACACCGTCCAGATCCCCGACTGGGAGGACGTCGCCGTCCGGATCCTGCCGGAGGCCGGTTTCACGGCCGTCGTCGGCAGCGATTACACCGGCGAGGCGAAGAAGTCCTTCCTGCGGCTGTTTATGTACTACGCGAAACGGCAGGGCGGGCTGGGGCTGCACGCCGGCAGCAAGCGCGTTCGGCTGCTGACGGAGGACGTCGAGTCGCCCGACGACGACGTCGGCGAGGCGATCGACGCCGACGATGCCGAGGGGCTCGAGACGATCGGCCAGCTCTTCTTGGGCCTGTCGGGAACCGGCAAGTCGACCCTGACGGCACACGGCCTCTGGCTGGACGAGCCCGAGGACGCGACGATGCTGCAGGACGACGTCTGTGCCCTGCTGCCCGACGGCTCGGTGGCGGGCAGCGAGGGACAGGGCCTGTTCGTGAAGACCCACGGGCTCGACCGGGAGACCGAGCCCGCGATGTACGACGCGACCACCGACGAGAGCGCGATCCTCGAGAACGTCGACGTCGCCGAGGACGGGACGGTCGACTTCGACAGCGACCGATACACGACCAACGGCCGCGCGATCATTCAGCGCGAGGAGCTGTCCTCGGCCGGCGAGGACATCGACCTCGACACGGTCGATCAGGTCTTCTTCATCACGCGCAACCCCGCGATGCCCCCCGTCGCGAAGCTCACTCCGGAGGAGGCGGCGGTCGCGTTCATGCTCGGCGAGTCGATTCAGACGAGCGCCGGCGACCCGACCGCGGCCGGCGAGTCGATCCGGGTCGTCGGGACCAACCCCTTCATCGTCGGCTCGGAGGGTGAGGAGGGCAACCGATTCCGCGACCTCATCGCCGACCTGGACGTCGACTGTTACGTGCTCAACACCGGCAGCGTGGGCGACGTCGACGTCGGCGTCGAGGACACCATCACGCTGCTGCGGTCCATCGCGCGCGGCACCGTCGAGTGGACGACCGACGAGGCGACGGACCTGACGGTGCCCGCGGCGGTTCCCGGGATGGACGTGAGCCGGTTCGACGTCGCGAGCACCCTCGAGAACCACGAGGAGCGGCTCGCCGAGCTTCGACGGGAACGCGAGGAACACCTCGCGCAGTTCTCGGACCTCGACGACTCCATCGCCGACGCGCTCTATTGAGCGCCCGGACTCGAGCCGGAGCGGAAGCGGGCCGAATCGGAAGCGGGCCGAAACGGAAGCGGCAACGAGGCTCGACGGACATCGATCGCGGCAATCCTTTTGGCCATACGTCGCCACAGCCACGCTATGTTCGATCCGACGCCGGCGGCTGCCTCCGAACCCGGAGCCACGGCCGTCGCGGCGATCGCGGACGGGATCGACGCCGCCCGTCCCGAGACGGTCGTGGACGAGACGGTCTCCGTCTCGACGGACACGCTCCGGGTCGGGACGGATCGGTACGACCTGGCCGCATACGACGAGGTGATCGTGCTCGGCGGCGGGAACGCCGCCGGCCGACTGGCCGGCGCTCTCGCCGACCGGCTCGGCGACGGACTCGACGGCGGGGTGGTCGTGACCGACGACCCGGTTCCAGCAGGGCCGATCGAGGTCGTGGAGGGAACCCATCCCGTTCCGAGCGAGGCGAACGCCGCGGGAACGCGCCGTCTCCGCCGCCGAGCACGGGATGCCGGTGAGGGAACGCTCGTGTTGGCGCCGCTCACCGGCGGCGGCAGCGCGCTGTTGACCGCCCCGGCGGAGGGGGTCACGACCGACGAGCTCGCGTCCCTGACCGATGCCCTTCTCGAGAGCGGCGCGCCGATCGAACGGATCAACGCGGTCCGAAAACACGTCTCGGCGATCAAGGGCGGCCGGCTCGCACACGAGACCGCCCCCGCGACGACCGTCGGGCTGCTCATCAGTGACGTGACCGGTGACGATCCGGCGGTCGTCGCGAGCGGACCGCTCGCGGGCGACCCAACCACGTACCGCGACGCGCTCGCGGTCCTGACGGAGTACGGCGCCGACGCCCCCGACTCGGTCTGCCGACTGCTCCGCGCCGGGATGGAAGGGGACCGTCCCGAGACGCCGACACCGGCGGATCCTGCCGTCGCCGCCGCATCGATCCACGTCCTGGCGACCAACCGGACCGCCTGTGCCGCCGCCGTCGAGACCTGCGAGACGGCCGGATTCGAGACGCTGTTGCTCTCCGCGTCGGTTCGGGGCGAAGCACGTGAGGCCGCGAAGACGCACGTCGCCATCGCCGAGGAGATCAGCCGGTCGGGCGAACCGGTCTCGCCCCCGGCCGCGGTCGTCTCCGGTGGCGAAACGACGGTCACGGTCGACGGCAACGGGACGGGCGGCCCGAACGGGGAGTTCGCGTTGAGTGCCGCGATCGAACTGACGGACCGGGCGACGGTCGCCACGGTCGACACGGACGGGATCGATGGCCCGACCGACGCGGCGGGCGCGATCGTCACCGAGGAGACGTGTTCGACCGACGGCGCCGGCGGAAACGGCGGCCAACGGGAGGCTCACGCGCGCCTTCGCGACAACGACGCGTACTCGTGGCTCGCGGCCCGTGACGCGCTGCTCGTCTCCGGACCGACGGGGACGAACGTCAACGATCTCCGGGTCGTGATCGTCCCGGCGGCGTCGTCCACGCCCGACGATCCACCGGAAAGTCAATACTTATACGAGTCCCACGACTGAGTCCGATAATGAGCGTCTTCGCGAACGGACGGTGGTCGATCGATGAGTGACTCCCAGAACGACATCCGGGCGTACACCCTCCGGCTCGAACTCGTCGATGAGCCGGGCGAGCTGCTCCGGTCGCTCCAGCCGATCGCGGACAACGGCGGTAACCTCCTGTCGATCTTCCACGAACGCGGAAACGTCACGCCGCGCGGGCACGTCCCCGTCGAGGTCGACATCGAGGCCACCCCGGACCGCTTCGAGAAGATCGTGGACGCGCTCCACGATGCGGGGATCAACGTCGTGCAGGCGGGCACCGAGCGCTACAGCGAGGGCCTGACGATCGTGTTGTCGGGGGACGTGATCGAGACGGACCTCTCGGACACGCTCTCGCGGATCCAGGCGTCGGCGAACGCCAC
Source organism: Halopenitus sp. POP-27 (assembly GCF_029889855.1). Taxonomy (NCBI): domain Archaea; kingdom Methanobacteriati; phylum Methanobacteriota; class Halobacteria; order Halobacteriales; family Haloferacaceae; genus Halopenitus; species Halopenitus sp. POP-27. The sequence continues at coordinate 70,929 of NZ_JARANU010000013.1, forward strand.
CGTGACCGATCTCTCGCTGTCGGCGCCGGAGGGAACTGCGGACACCTCGAGTGCACGGCTCGACATCGCGGCCGAATCGGGCGCGACCGACACCGTGCTCGAGGGGATCCGCGAGGTCGCCGAGGAGAAGGATCTCCGTCTCATCGAACCGCTCACCACGGGAGGCGACCGATGAGGCTCGCGGTGATGGGCGCCGGCGCCGTCGGCTCCTCGGTCGTCGAGCTCGCCGGCGAGTACGGTCACGACGTGACCGCGTTCGCGGACTCCCGAAGCGCCGTCGTCGACGCCGACGGCATCGACGCGCCGACCGTCCTCGAGCGAAAGGAACGCGACGGGGTCGTCGGCGATGCCGAGCCCGAGACGGCGCTTTCAGCCACCTACGACGTCCTCGTTGAGGCGACGCCGACGACGCTCGGCGACGCCGAGCCGGGAATGTCCCACGTCGAGGCCGCCCTGCGTCGCGACCGACACGTCGTGCTGGCGAACAAGGGGCCGGTCGCCGAACGCTACGGCGACGTTCGCGAGCTGGAGGCCGACAGCGAGGGGCGAGTCCTCTTCGAGGCCACCGTCGGCGGCGCGATGCCCGTCCTCTCGACGATCACCGACATCGGCCCGGACCACATCACCGCCGTCCGGGGCGTGCTCAACGGCACGGTGAACTTCGTGCTCTCGCGAATGGCCGCCGAGGGGCTCGATTACGAACACGTTCTCGCGGAAGCACAGGACATGGGCGTCGCCGAGACGGACCCGTCCTTCGACGTCGAGGGAACGGACACCGCGCTGAAGGGGGTCATCCTCGCGAACGTCCTCGCGGACGGACGCGAATACACCCTTGCGGACGCGGACGTCGAGGGCATCGTCGATATCCCCGGCAGCGTGCTCGAGTTGGCCCGTGAGGACGGGCGTACCGTTCGGCTGATCGTCGAGGTTCGTGCGGGCGAGATCCGCGTCGGCCCGCGGCTCGTCCCCGAGAACGCGGCGCTCGCGCCGACCGGGACGACGAACGCGGTCCAGCTGGAGACCGAGCACGCCGGCCAGCTCAACGTCTCCGGTCCCGGCGCCGGCGGCCCGGAGACGGCAAGCGCCATCCTCGCCGACGTCGACCGGCTCTCCCACGAATAGACGCCGACGTCGAGCACGCTCGCTGCGTATCGATCCATGTGTCGTCGGCGCCGCACTCGCCGCGCTCACCGCCACGATCGACGGCGCTCCGTCGGCGACGAACGGTCGGGCGCTTTTAGTCCGATCGCGGGCGCTCGGGCGGTGCGGCGTCCGTTCCGTCGAGCACCGCGGGTACGTCGCCGGCATCGAACGCCACGTCCCCGACGCGCGTGGACTCGATGAGCGCGGCGAGCTGTCGCAGGGGGATCTGGCCGGGCGCGTAGTCGGCGTCGTCGTCGACGAGCGGGGCGTATCCGAGCGTCGACCCGTAGACGTGGCCGATCACGCGGACGTGGCTGCCGAGTTCACCCATCGCGATCCCCGCGACGGATCGACCGGCAGCGGTGGCCGCGCGGACGACCTCGAGCACCGTGAGCGTGTCCGAGAGGTCGTCCGGGTACGTGGCGACCTTGGCGACGTCGCCGTACTCGGCACATTCGGCCACGATCGCCGCGAGCACCTCCGCGTCGGGCGTCGACTCGAAGTCGTGGTGGGAGACGACGACGTCGACGTCGTTCGCACGGAGGTCGTCGACGATCCACGAGGTACCCCGGGCCGTCTCCAACTCGAGGTCGACGAGGGCGACGTCGTCGAACCGGGAGGCGGCAACGAGGGTGTCGAGGCGACCGTCGTCGTCGGCCGTCCCGCCGAACCAGCGGTTTCGGTTGGTGGCGAGGATCGGCAACTCACCGTCGTAGGCCGCAAGTTGGTCGATCGGGTCCGTGGCCTTGTCCATCCGGAACTCGACGAGGTCGGCCACGTCCCGCGCGTCCGCCTCACGCGACAGGTCGCTGGTCGTGGCCGCGAGGGCGAACTCGTCGAGGGTCATACTCCGCCGTAGTTCGTATCCAGGTATAAATGTTGGTTCCATCGGCATCCCTCTCCCCGCCGTCCTCAGGCCGCCCGTTCCGGGGGCGGATCGCTCGGAGGGAACAGGAGCGCGAGGAGGGCGGCGGTATATCCATCGGTCCGGACGATCGGTTCCGGAAGTCGGCGCGGTCGTGTCAGCCGGATTTCGCAGAGACACGAACCTTTACCGGATCGGACGCGCGACGTTCGGTGGATGCCCATTCCCCGCCGCCGAGCCCTCCAGCTGGCCGGCACCGCGACGGCCGTCGCGCTCGCCGGTTGCTCGCTCCCAGATCGCCTCGGATCGTCTCCGCCGGCCACCGAATACACGCTCCGCGTGGACCGGCTGGACGAATCACCGACAGCGGCCGCGATCTACGAACCGGACGACGCGCCGTTGTTCGGCGACCCAGCCCGGGCCGCGATCGAGGCGATCCTCCCGGACGGCCGATACACGACCGTTGGTTACGAGCCGATCCCGGAGGACGTCTACCTCCGACACGATCCGACCGGCACCTACCAGCAAACGACGAACGTGGTGACCGGACGACGCCGCATCGACCGCACGTTCGTCCGGCTGTCCCCGGTTGAGGACGTCGATGAGGACGACGAGACCCCGATCGTTGTCGACACGCTCAACCGCCCGGACGCGCGTGTCCTGACGATCCTGTACAGCAACGTCGTCGCGGGTGGTACCGGCGGCGCGGCGGAGCTGCTCCGTGGGGACGCGTACGTGCTGCGCCGTCCTGCGGAGCGCGAGGGGCGCCTCGCGAGCGGCGATCTCGACGGACACGTCGTCACCCTCGACGCCGAGTCCTCGCGAGCCTATCGCGTCCAGACGTCGACCGAGACGATCCACGAGCCGGCGATCACCACGCTTGCCGTTCCGGTTGCGGACTCACGGGCGGCGTTCCGTCAGGTCGTCCTCGAAACGCGCGTTGACGCCGTGATCGACCGCAGTACCCTTCCAGCGGCGGCGAGTGACCTGCTGGACCGCACGGTTTCGCGTGAGGAGTACACGGAGAAGGCACCACGGTCGGAGGCTTTCGAGACGCTGCTTTCCGAGCTCGGGATCGCGGACGTCGAGAGCTCGATCAACGGCCGGATCCTGTGGGATGGCCGGCAGCGCTATCGGTACGCACTCTACGTGGCCGAGCCGGAGTGACCAGGAGCCGGCGGGCCGTCTGGACGTGCCGATGACGACCGCGTCCTGCTGTTCCTCGAGAACACGATCGCCGCGTCCCGCGATCAGTACACGACGATCGCGAGGTACAGCTGCCCGATCCCGGCGATCACCATCACGACGCCGGCGAGCTGTTTCAACCGCCCGGAGTACGCCATCAGCCGGCCGGCGTTCGTGAGCAGCCCCATCCCCGTCGCGACGGTGGTGGCCACGAGCAGCACCGCGACGACCCCGGCGTACGTCGCGAGGAGGATCAGGGCCGTCTCCGAGGGAAGCGCGATCGCCCGCGCGACGACGCCGAGGAAGATCGGCGCGACACAGCCCGCACCGGCGAGTGCGTAGCCAGCGCCGAACAGGCCGAACCCGAGCACGCTCGATCGGCGCTTCGGCAACGCGATCGACAGCGACGGCGCGCGGCCCGCCACGACGAGGAGGCCGAAGACGACGAGCAGCCCCCCCACGAGCGACTCGAAGACCGTGAGGTTCGAGATCGTCGAGTGCCCGATCCGGACCGTCGCGCCCGCAAGCACCGCAAAGGTCGCGAGCACGCCGATACCGGCGGCGATCCCGCGCGTGCTCGCACCCGCGATCGACACCGAGTCGGCGTCGGCCTGGTTCACGTAGAACCCCACGTAGCCGGGTAACAGAGGATACGCGCACGGAGAGAAGAACGTCGCGACGCCCGCCGTGATCGCGAAGGGCAGGTTCGTCGCGAGCGTGGCGTCGGTCATCGGTCGATCATAGTCATCCCTGCATCACTTATAAGGCCCGGTCGATCCCGTCGAGCAGTTCCTCGGCGGTATGGACGCCCGAGTCGGACCAGCGAATCCGACCGGTGTCGTCGATCGCGACGGCGGTCGGATAGCCGCCGACGTTCAGCGTCGACGTGAGTTCGGCAACCACGTCGCTCGCGACGAGCCAGTCGCCGTCGTGGTCGCGCCACCAGTCGGCGATCGTCCGCCTGACGCCATCCTGACTCGCGTCCTCAGGGGTAACGGAGACGAACTGAACGCGGTCGGAAACCTGTGGCCGCACGTCCGCCAGGATCGGCATCTGCTCCTCACACGGGCCACACCACGTGGCGAAGAAGTCGACGAACGTCGGGCGATCGGTCGCCGGAATCGTCACCTCGCCGTCCTCGCTCCCGGGCGCGTCGATCGTCGGGAGCGTCACGGGATCGACCGGTTCCACGTCCGTTCCACCAAGGACGGTCGGAACGCCGCCCGTCGCGACCAGTCCGGCACCGCCGATCGTGGCGGCGCTTGCAACTCCAGCGAGGACCTGACGGCGCCGCATTCTACGCGGTCACCACCCGTTTGAAGTCGTTCACGACGGTCTCGATGTCGACGCTCGGCCCGTTCGGGTAGGCGCGCTCGACGAATCCCCGCTTGTTCGCCAGGAGGATGAGTCCGTAGTGCGGGAACTGGTACTCGAGGCCCTCGTAATCGTCAGCCGGGGCTTTCTCGATCACGAGTCCGAACTCCTCATCGATGAGCGTCTGTCCGGCCTCGTAGGTTTCGGGACGGAGGAAGTGCCAGTTGCCCGCCTCGAGGTCGACGCCCTGCTGGGTCGCGTACTCACGGAGGACGTCGGCGGTGTCGCGTTCGGGGTCGAAAGTGATCGGGAGAAACGCCGATTCGTCGCCGTATCCCTCCTGGGCGGCGACTGCCTGCGCACGCCGGAGTCGCTGTATGAGGGCGGGACAGACGCCATCCGGGCAGTTGGTGTAGAAGAACGTCATCAATACGGCGCGCTCGCCCTCGAGGGCCTCCGTCGAGACGTCCTCGTCCGCGATCGGGTCCGGAAGCGTGACTGCAGGGAGTTCGTCGCCGTAGGTCGGATGTGCCGACTCGCCCAGGTCCTGATCGGGCGGCCCGAGAACGGTATCATCGTTCCCGAACCCCGGAACCGACCCGAGACAGCCCGCGGTCCCGACGACCCCCGCGGCCGAAAGCGATCGCAGATAGTGGCGCCGATGCATACCCGACGGTTACGGCCCGACGGATAAATGCCCCGCGTTGATCGTCAGCGCGTGCAAACGCCCGGTCGTGGCGTGTCCCGGTGACGGAAGGGTTTCGTGTGCCACCTATGGCGTGTACCCCCATACCGGATCCGGCCGGAACCCGATCGATTCAAACCCGTCGGAGCGTATGTGTCCGTATGAACGACGACGACGCCCAGACGGGCGATTCCCACGCTGACGATCACGGGGGCGATTCCCCCGACGACGAGACCCGAGACAACGTCGTGCCGGGCAGCCAGGAGGAGCTGTCCACGCCCGACGTGCGCGGCCCGGATTTCCGCGGCGACCTCGACATCGGCGAGCTGCTCGAGACGTACGCGACGACGGGCTTCCAGGCGACCCATCTCGCCGAGGCGATCGACATCGCCGAACGGATGCAGGCCGAGGACGCGACGGTCTACCTCACCTTCACCTCGAACATCATCTCCTCCGGACTGCGCGAGACGGTCGCGTACCTCGTCCGTGAGGGCTACATCGACGTGCTCATCACGACGTCGGGATCGCTTACCGAGGACATCATCAAGACGGCAAAGCCGTTCAAGATGGGCGAGTGGGACGCCGACGAGTCCGAACTCCGCGAGCGCGGGATCAACCGGCTGGGGAACATCTACGTCCCCTCCGACCGGTACGTCTGGCTCGAGGAGTTCCTCTACGACTTCTTCGACGACTTCTTCGCCGAGCAGAAGGTCCGCACGCCGACGGCCTTCGCCCGCGAGGTCGGCCAGACGCTCGACGACGAGGACTCCGTGTTGAAACAGGCCGCGGACAACGACGTTCCCGTCTACTGTCCGGCCCTGACCGACGCCGAGGTCGGAAACTTCCTCTACTACTACCGACAGGGCTACGACTCCGAAATCGGCATCGAGATCCTCGACGACTACGACTCGCTGATCGAGGACGGTCTCCTCGCGGGGAAAACGGGCCTCATCGCCGTCGGCGGCGGGGTGCCGAAACACCACGCGATCATGACGAACCTCTTTCGCGGCGGCGCCGACTACGCCGTCTACATCTCCACCGGGATGGAGGGCGATGGCTCCTTGTCCGGCGCGCCCCCCAACGAGGCGGTCTCCTGGGGCAAGATCAAGGACGAAACCGAGACGAACTACACGCAGGTCGAGGCCGAGGCGACGCTCGTGTTCCCGCTGCTGGTGGCTGGCGCGTTCGCCTGACACCACACTGAGACGTCCCACAACCGAACCGACCACGCAGCCCGCAACCGAAACGGACCGATAGTCGAAAGGACTACAAGCCGACGACTGCCTTGGACGGTAAAACGAGACACGATGGACCGATCGGAGACGACGCGGCTGTTATCCGCGGCGCTGATAGCCGCGCTCGGAGTCCTCCTCGCGAGCATCTTCACGGTCGACGTCTACCAGGACGTGGTCCTCGAGGGAAACGCACTCTGGACGACCCTGCTCGAGAACAGCCTCCCGTATCTGTTGAGCACCGCCATCCTGGCCACCGGGCTGTGGATCGGCGTGATGGACGACGACGTCGACGGCGTCAGGATCCTCCGGTGGACGGTCCTGAGCCTTGGCGGCGCGCTTGCGCTTGCGGCCTGGGTCTACCTCATCCAGCGATTCCAGGGGCAAGTTAAACCGCGAATCATCGTCGCACAGCTGTCGGCCGCCGCGATCCTCGGCGGGATCGTTATCGGCGTCTACAGCGATCGGCAGCGGCGGCGACAGCGTGAGATCGCGGTCGAGAAGTCCCGACTGGAGGCACTCTTCGAGAACACCTCCGATGCGGTCTCCCGGATCGTCTTCGAGGACGGTGAGCCGATCGTCGTCGACGTCAACGGCGGGTTCACCGAGACGTTCGGATACACCGCTGGGGAGGCCCGCGGTCGGTCGTTCGACGAGTTGTTCCCGAGCACGCGCTCGACCGACGACCTCTCGCAGTTCCGCGAGCACGCCCGACGGGGCGAGCGGTACGAGACGGAGATCGAACGCGAGCGGGCCGACGGAACGACCGGCGTCTTCGTCGTCCGGTTCGTCCCGCTATCGGACGACGTCGTGACCGCCGACGGATTCACCGTCTACACCGACATCACCGAAACGCGGCGATATGCGGATCGGCTCGACGCGCTCCACGAGGCGACCCGCGACCTGATCGACGCGGGGACGCGTGAGGCGGTCGCCGACCGCGGCGTCGATGCCGGGGCGGCCCTGCTCGATCTCGAGATTTCGGGGATCTACTTCCAGACGGAGACGTCCGAAGGCCCGGTGTTGGAGCCGATCGCACTCACCGAGGGCGCCAGGCGGACGTTTACGGAGATCCCGACCCTCGAACCCGGAGGGTCGCTCGCGTGGCGGGCCTACGAGTCGGGAGCGGTGGTCCACTTCGACGACGTCCGAACCGCGGACCGTCTCCACAACCCCGAGACACCGATCCGTAGCGAGCTGATCGTTCCCCTCGGCGATCACGGGGTGTTCATTGCGGGGTCGACCACGGTTGACGACTTCGACGAGGCGGACGTCGCGCTGGCGCGGATCCTCGGCGCCAACGTCCGGAGCGCCCTCGACGGCGCCCGACGCGAACAGGAGCTGCGGGCCCGCGAGCGCGAGCTGGCCGAGCAGAACGCCCGCCTCGAGGAGTTCACGAGCATCGTCAGCCACGACCTTCGGAACCCGCTCAACGTCGCGACCGGCTATCTCGAACTCGCCGAGGCCGGCGACGCCGAGGCGCTCGAACACGTGGAGACCGCGCTGGGTCGGATGGAGCAACTCATCGACGATCTGCTGACGCTCGCTCGACAGGGGGAGTCGATCGGCGAGACCGAACCCGTCGACCTGAACGCCGTCGCACGCGAAGCCTGGGCGGCGATCGATGGCGGGGACGCGCGGCTCTCGATCGAGACGGATACGACTGTCCAGGCGGACCGTGATCGGCTCCTGCAGTTGCTCGAGAACCTCCTCGGCAACGCCGTCGAGCATAGCTCGACAAGCACCCACTCGCAGGCTCGTGGGGACGCCGTCGAGCATAGCTCCACCAGCCCTCCCTCGAACGCTCGCGAGGACGCCGTCGAGCATAACTCGACGAGCCCCCACTCGCAGGCTCGTGGGGACGCCGTCGAACAGGGCGGCGACGCCGTGGCGATCACCATCGGCGATCTCCCGGACGGGACGGGGTTCTACGTGGCGGACGACGGCCCCGGGATCCCCGAGGACGAACGCGAGACGGTGTTCGAGTCCGGCTATACGACCGCCGAGGGCGGGACCGGATTCGGCCTCGCCATCGTCGCGGAGATCGTCGACGCCCACGGCTGGGAGATCGAGGTGACCGACGCCGAGAAGGGCGGCGCACGGTTCGAGATCACGGGCATCGTGCCTGCCGGTGACGACGACGATACGGAGTCCGCGGGCGCCGACCGACCGCATTGACGCTGCTGGCCAGTCGGGGATGCGCTGCTGACGCCGTCGTTCGGACCGGAGACCGTCCTACTCGAGCAGTTCGGCGGTCGTCGACGCGAGCTCGATCGGGGACAGGTCCCGAAGCCGGTCGTCGCCCAGCTGTAGCCGAAGCCGGGGGCGACCCACGTCGATCGGTACCTTCTCCGTCTCGATCACGCCGTGGTCCTCGAGCTCGGTCTTCGTCCGGGAGAAGGTGGCCTTCGAGGCGAGACCGACGTCCTCGCCCCATTTCGAGAGGTCGTACAACAGGACGCCGTGTTTCGCGGCCACGAGCAACGCGACCGCGACGGCATCGAGCCGGTCGCCGGTCTCGGTGTCCTCGATCGCCTCGAGGATCGCCTCGAAATCGGCTCGGGGCTCCTCGCCGATCGCCTCGTCCATCGTCTCGCGGACGCGGTCGAGCGCCGGCGTGCGAAGTCGGTAGTCCGTCGCGTCGGCGAACCGGTCGCGGTACGCGTCGCCGACCGACCCGGCGAACGCGGGATCGGAACTGGAGATCACACCGACGCCGTCGGTCGACTCGACGATCGCCGAGACGTCCGTCGACGTGACGAGCAGGGTCGTCGAGAGGTCCGTCGACGGCGTTCGGATCGTCAAGGTTCGCCGGTCGATCAACGCTGCAGCCTTCGAGGCACGCAGGAATCCGTCCATCGCGTCCGCGATCGTCACTTCCTCGACGAGCAGCCGAACGTGCGGAATGGCTGGTGTGTCGGGATCGATACCGGCGGAAACGATCGCCTCGATCGCTTCAGTGGAGGGGTTGACGACGAGGAGATCGTCATCGGAATCAGCGGTCGCCGATTCGAGAACGGTCTCGAAATCGGCGTCCACGGTGGTGGAGACCATTCGGTAGGTATTGGATCGGCTCGTTCATACTTAATATTATGGGGCGATTTTACCTATATCATATGTGAGAATGATAAAATAATCATTTCTTCCGTACAAATGATCGGTGAAAACTCGAAGGATGGTCGGGATGTGCGCGGAATCGTGAGAGAGGACCCGAGCGCGAACCGGCGCTCGCGGTCGAACTGACGACCGGATTCGGACGACTCAACGATCGGATCCGGGCGATTCGACGATCGGGTCCGGACGAAGCGGATTTACGCACCGGTCCCCGAGGTCCCCGTAATGAGCACGCCGACCCCCGAGGCCGCCGAACAGGGGCGCGGGATGGACGCGCACAACGCCGTGATGCGCGAGGTCCGCGCCGAGCGGGACGAGACGTACGACCCCCACGAACCGACCCGCGTCTGGATCGACGAGGACAACACCCCCGACGGCGTCCGCCAGTCGCTGACCATCATTCTCAACACCGGCGGCTGCCGGTGGGCCCGCGCCGGCGGCTGTACGATGTGCGGCTACGTCGCCGAGTCCGTCGAGGGCGGCAGCGTCACCCACGAGGCCCTGATGAACCAGATCGACGTCTGTCTGGATCACGAGCAGGCCAACGCCGACGAGCCCTCGGGGCTGGTCAAGATCTACACCTCCGGGTCGTTCCTCGACGAGCGGGAGGTCCCGGCCGAGACGCGCGCGGCGATCGCCGAGACGTTCGCCGACCGCGACCGAATCGTCCTCGAGTCCCTGCCGGACTTCGTCACCGCCGATACCGTCAGCGACTTCACCGACGTCGGACTCTCGACCGACGTCGCGATCGGCCTCGAGACGGCCACGGACCGCGTCCGGCACGACTGCGTGAACAAGTACTTCGAGTTCGCGGACTTCGAAGCCGCCTGCGAGGAGGTCCGTACGGTCGACGCCGAAACCGACGACGTGAGCGCTGGCGTGAAGGCGTACCTCCTGTTGAAACCCCCCTTCCTCGCCGAGCCGGAGGCCGTCGACGACATGATCGCGTCGATCCGGCGCTGTGCGGACGTCGAGGGGTGTCACACCGTCTCGATGAACCCGTGTAACGTCCAGCGGTACACGATGGTGGACGAGCTGTTCTTCGAGGGTGGCTACCGCCCGCCGTGGCTCTGGAGCGTGGCACACATCCTCACGGAGACCGCGGACGCGGACGCGATCGTCGTCTCCGACCCGGTCGGACACGGCTCCGATCGCGGCGCCCACAACTGCGGCGAGTGTGACGACCGCGTGCAGACGGCGATCAAGGACTTCGACCTCCGGCAGGACCCGAGCGTCTTCGAGCAGGTCGACTGCGAGTGCGAGCGGACATGGGAACACGTGATGGCCGCGGAGACGAGCTACAACATGCCGCTCGCGCGGTAACGCCGTTCCTCGCCGGAAACGGGTGAAGCGTCGCGTCTCGGTGGTCACGTCGTCGTGGCTGCCCCATCGTGCCGGTGGAGCCAGGTCGCACAGCCGATCGCGATCACGCCCGCGACGGCGCCGATGGCGAACGCGACGCGATAGCCCGTCATCGTGTACACGCGCACGCCGTCGAGCAGCTCGCCGGTCCAGTAGGCGTCGAGCACCGTCCCCATCAGCGTGGGGAAGGTCGCGGCGCCGAAGAAGGAGGCACCGTTGATCGCCCCGATCGCGACCCCGCTGGCGCGGTCATCGTACCGCGATCGGACCATCGGGTAGGTGAGGACGAAGGCGCCGACCAGGCCGCCGACGGCGAGGAAGACGACCCCGACGACGAAGAACGGCGGGTCCCCGACCGCCGCGATGATCCCCAGTGCGGCGGTCTGTGCGATCGCCGCGCCGACGACGAACGTGGTTCGGACGCCGGTCCGGTCCGAGAGCCAGCCGAACGCCGGAGGGCCGGCGGCCGTACCGATCCCGCCCAGGAGGGTGATCGTCGAGGCGGTCGTCACCGAGACGTCGTAGACCTGGACGATGTAGGGAATGCCCCACAGACCGATGAGCGTGAGCTGGACCCCGCCGGTGCAGTACAGCAACACCGCGACGGCCCACGCCCACCGGTCGGAGAGGATCCGCGCGGCGTAGCCGCCGATCTCCCTCATCGACGGGCGGTCCTGATCGGGGACGCCGGTCACCGGTTCCAGTCCGGCCGCCGAAGCGGTGTCCCGGACGAAGATCAGGATCGCCGCAGCGACCACGAGGCCGGCGACGCCGAGACCGGCGACGGTGGGTCGCCAGCCGGCCGCCGAGACGACGACCGCAAGCGGCGTGGTGGCCAGCAGGCCGCCCGCGCCGCCGACGGCGAACGAGAGGCCGCTCATCGTGCCGAACTCGTCCGGGCGGTACCAGTTCGCACAGAAGCGCAGCACCGCGACGAAGATGAGGCTCCCGCCAAGGCCGATCAGCAACCGAGCGACCAGCGCGGTCGCGTAGCTGCCCGCCAGCGCGAACCAGACCGCCGCGAGGTTCATCACCGTCGCGCCGGCGGCAGCGGTCAACCGAGGACCGAACCGGTCGACGAGAACCCCCGTCGGGAGCTGCAGCAGGGCGTACACGAGAAAGAACACCGCGTGGAGCGTGCCGAGTTGGGTGCCGCTCATCGAGAGCGCCCGCATCAGGTTCTCGGCCAGCACCGCCGTCGAAAGCCGATAGAGGCTCACGAGAAGGAACGACGCGGCGAGGATCGCCCACAGGGCCCACCGTCGACGGGTCGGATCACGCCAGATCGATCGCAGCGATCCGAGCGAACGGATCGGTCCCGAAGTCATCGCGACCGACGGAACCCCTCGAGGTCGTCGATCGCGATCGGGCTCGACGGGTAGGGCGGCTCGGTGGCGGGATCGTTGAAGACGCGTGGTGCCACGTCGTTCGGCCCGTCGGGGTACAACAGCGACGCCAGGACCTGTATCTGTCCGCGGCCGACGCCGAGCTCGAACTGCCCGCCGCCGTAGAGCCGGATCCCGTTCTCGCGGCAGTACTCGACCGTCTCGAACAGCGACCGGATCGAGCCGAACCGGGAGGGTTTGACGTTACACCACCCCGGATCGACCGGCAGGGACCGGAGACTCTCGAGACCAGTGACTGGGTAATCAAACGAGAGCCGGTCAGCCGCGCTCGCGAGCTGGTCGCGCGTGTCGTCGGTGAATGCGGCGTCCTCGACGACCGCCTCCGGGAACCCCTCGAGAACGCGGTCGTAGAGTTCGGGATCGGCCGGAACGTCGACGTCGGTCCCCTCGTACCAGCCCTTCAGGTCGAGCACCCGAACGGCGTCCGTCTCCGCGAGCGTACCGACGAGGTCCGCGGTCCACTCCGGCGTCGGGTCGAGCTTGAACGCCAGGTCGGGGTCCGCCTCGAGCAGCCGCCGCACGCGGTCGGCGCTCGGCGGGTCCCCGAGCCGGGTCGAGACGACGAACCGAACCGGATCGAGCGCTCGGTCGAGCACGCTCGCGAGGTCGGTGTCCGCCTGCCGGAGGGCCAGATCGAGGGCCGCGCTCTCGTAGGCCCACCGACGGTACGCCCGGAATCCCTCCCGCTCGGGTGGCTTCGTCTCGAACAGGTCCATCTCGGCGAGCCGGTTCGACAGCGAGTCGACCGTCCATTCCCCCTCGATCCCGACCGGTGGGGCGTCGGCGAACGCCTCGTGATCCGCTGCCTCGTAGGCGACGTCCTCGCCGCGGCCGGTTTCGCCGTCGCCGGACAGGGCGATCTCCGTGGTGACGCGCTCGAAGCCGCTCGTGGTGTCCGCACGATGGCGGGTCCGGGCCTCCGACTCGATGGTGACCGGCAGGTCGGCGATCGCCGCATAGAGGTCCATATCGGACGGACTCGCGGCCCGCACTTGAAGCTTACAGCCGCGGATCGGATCGCCGCCGGATCGTCTCCGTCGCTGCATACCCCATCGCTGCACCGTCCCCGCCGCCGTGCCACCGAGTCTCGCGAGCCCGGGCGATAGGAAAGGCATTTGAGTGGGCCACGTGACAGTTGGGACATGACCGAGGACGCCGACGAGGCCGTAGAGACCTTCTATTCCGAGGAACGCTGGCAGAACTGGATCTCCCGGATCGAGGAGGAGGAGCTCGACCCCGAGAACGAGGACTCCGCTCGCCTCCTGATCAACCTCCAGGACGACGCCGCGATCGCCGTCGCCAAGGTCCTCTCGGCGTACGAGGACGGCCGGATCGACGAGGACCGCGCGCTCGAGGAGATCGAGGACGTCCGCGAGATCGTGCTCACCGAGGTGGACTTCGACGACGAGGACAAGACGATGCTGATCGACGGCGTCCAGACCTCGCTCGTCCCCGTCTTCTACGCGGCCGAGGAGTACATCGTCGGCGGCGTGGTCGAGGGCGACCTCGGCGAGTACGTCACCGCGGCCGCCGACGCCGAGGCCGACGAGGACCTCGACGCCGCGCTCGGCTACGTCGTGCAGGCCGGCACGCGCGTGATCGACGGCGACGAACTCGACATCGACCTCGTGGAGAGCATCGAGTACGGCCTCGTCTCCGAGTGGGTCAACGGTCTCGACTCGCTCCAGTCGGCGATCCAGGACCCCGAAGTCGTCGAAGAAGACTGAGCCGTTTCCCCGAGTCGGAGCCGCGGTTCGGTTGTGGTGCCGGCCCGCGCCACCCTGCGACTCGGGGTTACTCGACGTCGACGAAGAACGTTCTCGTCACTCCGTCCTCGAACTGCACGGAGACGACGAAGAAATCGCCCGATACGGGCGATTCGTTGAACTCCAACTCGAAGTCCGTTCCGCTCGGTTGCACGGCGATCGGCGAGTCGAGCGTTTCGAGCGATCCGGGGATCTCGAACGTCTGCGTGGTTTCATCCAGCGTGAGTTCCACCGGCGACATCTCTGGCTGGTTACCCACTCCTTGTCCGTTCCCTGTCCTCGGCTCGGCAGTGTAGGATCGGAACCCGATCGCCCGGATCGTCGCGGTCTCGTTGGTCGGATTCTCGAGCGGAACCGAAACCGAAAGTGGATTCGTCGCCGTCGCCGACCCGGCCCGTATCGATGAGGAGGGGCCGGCTTCTGGATCCGGAGCCGACCCGCTTTCGTCCGCGACCTGCACGTCGAAGGTCGTCTCGTCGAACGCCGAGGTGGCATCGATCGCGGTCGCCGTCACCTCGACGTCGCTCGTTACGCCGGTCGTGTCGACCCGGATCGACGCGGTTCCGTCGTCCGTGGTTGTGACCGGGTGCGGCGTCCCGACGTCCGCACCGCTGGCGTTCACGAGCGTCGCGCCGCCGTCCGTGACCGCGAACTCGACGGGGGTCCCCGCGACCGGGTTGGTGTAGTCGTCACGAACGGACGCCGAGACGAGTGCCCGCTGGCCCGAGACGACCGACTGGTCGTCGCCGGCGCTCGCCGTGATGTAGGCTGGGTCCGGATCCGGAACGGTGGTGGAGGTATCCGTACTCCGGACCTCCACCCGCGAGAGCTTGAGTTGATAGGTGAGATCGGCGCTCCCGTTCAGCGTGAGCGCAACGCGCTCGGCGTCGTCGCCGGCGGCGGTCACGTTGTCGGCGGCCAACACGCGATCGTAGCGGGTGACGAGCGCGTTGCCGGTCCGATCGACCCAGCCATCGGCGGAGATCCCCGACGGAGCCATCATCCGGATCGTGATGTCCCCATCATCCGCCGACTGCACCCCGACGGACTGCGTCGACGTGCTCACCGAATCGGCCGTGATGGGGACACTCGATCCACCGGTCGCGAGATTACCGTCGACCGTGGTGAGGTGGATCCGCTCGCCGTTCTCGCCGCCGATGAGCGTCTGGCTCGCCAACGGCAGGGGGCCGCTACCGGTGACGCGATACGCCTCCTGGCCCGTGACGACCATCGGTTGCCCGTCCAGAACGTTGTAGTTGGGATCGAATCGGAGGTCCCGCGTCGTGTAGGTACTGCCACTCACGTTCGACCCGACGAACGCCTGGACGTTTGCGGGTTCACTATCGACCGCCTTGATGTTCTCGATCGCGACGGTCCGCTCGTCGGTCGTCTCGATACGGTTAGGGGGTGGACCCGGGTTAACGAACAGCAACCGGTTCGGATACTCGACGCCGGTTTTGACGGTCGTGCCGGCGGTCGTGTCCCGACCGGCGGCTTCGAGAACGTCGTTGCGAACGTCGGTGAGGTCCGCGGCCGCCTGTTGGTAGGCCGAGAACTCGACCTGTCGGTTCTGGTCGGGAACGACCGTCGCCTGCATCACCGAGATCGAGACGATCAGGAACCCGAACAGCAGGACGGCACCGATCTGCACCGACTGTGCGCGATCGTCGTCTCGGCGATCGGACGGCGTCAGCCCCGTCTCACGCACCCCCGATCGCGTTCGATCCCCCCCCAGAGCGTCCATTACGCTCCCAAGGGGGCCCGACAGGCAAATAGTTGGTCCCCGAGTCCCCGTCACTGCCGCGTGAGCAGATCGACGCGGGTCAGCGAGACGGCGACGAGCACCATCGTCACCGCGACGACGAGGAAGACCACGCTGATCACGTTCACCTCGGGGGTAACGTTGTACCGGATCTGGTTCCAGATGTACACGGGCAGGGTCGGGTCGCCGGACCCCTTCACGAAGTACGTGTAGACGAACTCGTTGAACGAGAGGGTGAACGCCAACAGCCCGCCGGCGACGATCCCGGGGACGATGTTCGGGAGCGTCACCTGCCAGAACGTCCGGAGCTCGTCGGCGCCGAGGTCCTTTGAGGCCTCCTCGAGACGCCGATCGAAGGTGAGGAACGTCGGCAGGATGACGAGCGTCGCGAAGGGGATCGTCCGGATGACGTGGGCGACGACGACGGAGACGTACTCCGGCAACCCGAGGGTGCCGTTGAAGAACAGCACCATCGCCACGCCCGTGACGACGAGCGGGACGATGATCGGGAGCGTCGCCAGCATCTGCAGCCAGTCCCGCCCCGGGAAGACGTACCGGTCGATCGCGTAGGCGATCATCGTCGACAGCGTGACGGTGATGATCGTCGCCGGCACGGAGATCGTGATCGTCGTCACGATCGCGTCGATCGCGGCGTCGTTCGTGAGGAACACGCGATACCACTCGAGCGTGAGCTCCTCGGGCGGGAACGACAGCACCCCGCCGGCCGCGAAGGACATGAACACCAACACGGCGATCGGAATCCACAGGAACGCGATCACGAGCGCGATCACGGCCGTGGCCATCCGTGCGGCGTGGGTGTGCACCGTCCGTTCGACGGCCGCGGACAGGCTCGAAAGTGCGCTCACGCCTCCTCACCTCCCTGGCTCCGCTGGCCGAAGAGGCCGCCGCCGAACCGCGTCGCGAGGATCAGGAGGGCGACGACGACGGCGGAGATCACCATCCCGATCGCGGCGCCGAAGGGCCAGTTGAACGCGCTTTTGAACTGGTTCTCGATCACCATTCCGATCATGATGTTGTTCGTACCGCCGAGCAGCCGTGGCGTGATGAACGACCCGAACGTCGGGATGAACGTGAGGATGATGCCGGTTATCACGCCGTTCTTCGTCATCGGCAGCGTCACCGACGTGAACGTCCGGATCGGGCCCGCGCCGAGGTCCTTCGAGGCCTCGATGAGGTCCGGGTCGAGATTGGTCAACGAGGCGTAGAACGGCAGGATCGCCAGCGGCAGCCAGACGTAGGTGAACCCGATGAGCACCGCCGGCTGGCTGTACAACAGTCCCACCGCCGGGAGCCCGAAGAGGTTCAGCGTGGAGTCGAGCACGCCGTCGCTTTGCAGGATGTTGATCCAGGCGTACATCCGGATGATGTAGCTGGTCCAAAACGGAAGGATGACCAACAACAGCAGCAGCGTCGTCCGCCGCGAGAACCGGACGATGCTGTAGGCGAGCGCGTAGCCCACGACCGCGATGATCGCCGTCACCTGCAGGCTGATCACGAGCGTCTGCCAGACGACGGTGAGGTAGGTCTCGGAGGTGAGGAAGTTCGTGTAGTTGCTGAGCGTCCACGGCCCGCCGATCTCACTCGTCTGGAAGGAGACGACGAGCATCACGAGCAGGGGGATCGCGAAGAACAACACGAGGACGGCGTACGGCGGCCCGGCCACCACGAGCGTTCGCAGGCGCGGGCGCGACCGGAAGTACGCCGTGACCGCGTCGATCCGGTCGCCGATCGCGGAGCCGGCGTCGGATCGTCCCGCCATCACTCGCCCTCCTGCTCTCCGTCGTCACGCCGGTCCTCGCCGTCGCGCCGATTCTCGTCGTCACGCCGGTAGACGTGGACGTGCTCAGGTGCCCACGTGACGGTCACGTCCTCGCCGTTCCGGAAGGCGTCCTCACGGACCTCCGCCGAGACGGTTCCCCACGTGTCCGTGTCCACGTCGTACAGGGAGTCGCTGCCCTGATAACTCCGGCTCAGGACGGTTCCCGTGCTGGCGAAGACGTCGTCGATCGCGTCCGCGTCCGTGGTCGCCGCATCACGCAGGCTGACCTGATAGGGACGCACACAGACGTCCACGTCGTCGCCCGCGGCGACGTCGGCTGCGATCGCCGACCGCGGAACCGGGACCACGCCCGTGCCGGCGTCGATGAGGGCGCGGTCGTCGTCCAGGTCGGTGACCCGTCCCGTGACGGTGTTGACGTCGCCGATGAAGTCCGCGACGAATCGGCTTGCGGGGTCCTCATAGAGCTCCTCGACCGTTCCGATCTGCTGGGTGCCGCCGTCGTTGAGCACGATGAGTCGGTCGGAGACGGCGAGTGCGACCTCCTGGTCGTGGGTGACGTACAGGAAGGTGGTGTCCGTCTCGGCCTGAATACGCTGGAGCTCGGTCTGCATGTGCTGCCGGAGCTTCCGATCGAGCGAGGAGAGCGGCTCGTCGAACAGGACGAGCGCCGGCTCGTTCACCAACGCACGCGCCAGCGCGACGCGCTGCTGTTCGCCGCCGGACAGCTCGGCCGGGGTTCGGTCGCCGTATCCCTCGAGCCGAACCATCTCGAGCATCCGCTCGCTCCGCTCGCGTCGCTCCGCCTTCGGGACGCCCTGCTGTTTGAGCCCGTAGCCGATGTTCTCGGCGACCGTCAGGTGCGGGAACAGCGCGAGGTCCTGAAAGACCATGTTGACGTCGCGCTCGAACGGGGGCGTACCGACGATCTCCTCGCCCTCGAGGGCGATCGTGCCGTCGGTGGGCTCCTCGAAGCCGGCGACCATCCGGAGGACGGTCGATTTTCCCGAGCCGCTGGGCCCGAGAATCGAGACGAACTCGCCGTCCTCGACGTCGAAGTCGACGTCGTCGACGGCCACGAGATCTCCGAACTCCTTGGTGAGCCCGCTGACGTGCAGCAGCGACATCCTAGGCGGCCTGTACCGCGGTCCAGATCTCGTCGTATCGGGACCGGACCTCGTCCGAGAGCGTCTCCGAGAAGACGAGGTTCCAGTCGTCCGGCCAGTTCGTGAACTCGGCGTCCTGCTCGGAGAGTTCGTCGCTGATGTCGACGGCGGGCTGGTAGCCCATCGTCTCGAACAGCCGTGCGGCGTTCTCCGTTTGGCTCGCCCAGTTGGTGAACTGGAGGCTCGCGATCGGGTTCGGCGACCCCTTCGGGATCACGAACAGGTCGCTCGTGTACATCGCACCCTCCTCAGGTGCGGTGTAGTGGACCGGCGCGCCCTCGCCGAAGCGGGCGGTGTAGGTCCGACCCATCGTGAGCGGCCCGGCAACGACGTCCTCGTTGACGAAGAGGCTCATTCCCTGCTGGTAGTCGCCCCAGTAGGTCCGCAACAGCGGCTTCTGCTGGATGAGGACCTCCTCGATCTCGTCGAAGTCGTCCGGCTGGATCGGGTCCTGGCCGGTGTAGAGCGCGGCGATCTGACAGGAGACCGTCGCGTTGTCCCACATACACAGCTCGCCTTCGTGTGCGTCGTCCCAGAGAACGTCCCACGAGTCGGGCGCCGAGTCGAAGTACTCGTCGTTGTACGTGAGCGGGTACAACACGAGCGCCTCGGGAACGGCATAGGTACTGCCGTCCTGTTGGTAGGAGCTGGCTTCCTTGATCCGGTCCGTGATGTTGTCCCACGCGGGCATCACGTCGACCGGGATCTCGTGGAGGAAGTCGTTCTCGATCGATCGTTCGACCCAGTTCGTCGTCGCCGCGATGTTGTCGATGTCCTCGTTGCCGGCCTCGAGCTGGGAGTACCACTGGTCGGGCGAGGAGAACCCGCTGTTGCTCACCTCGACGTCGTATTCGTCGCCGAAGGCGTCGATCGCCCACTCGGCCCAGTCGTCGTACCAGTTCCACATGTTCAGGCTCGAGCCGATGTCCTCCGGCGGCCACTCGGTGACGTCCATCGGAACGCGGTCGTCGCCGCCACCGCCGCCGCCGAGACAGCCCGCCGTTGCCGCGAGGCCCGTTCCCGCAGTCCCCTGCAGGAATCGGCGCCGGGAGACGCCCGAGTCGAGACTGAACTTACGCATACGATCCTCCGTCACATCGCGCCGTCGTTCGGTATTCCATCTCGAGTGCCATAGACTACCGATCTAAACTCTCACAAATAAGACTGTCGGAGGTGAGGGTTCGAGAAACCGAAAGGATCCAAGAATCCGTACAGACGGCTGAATAACACGTAGTGAAGCCGATAGATGCTGACCGAACAGTCACTCCGAGGCGGATCCTGACGCCGGAGATCGGTAACGCCGGAGATCGGTAACGCCGGAGATCGGTGGCGGTGCCGGGTCGTGAGTTGCCGAGCCGGCGACGCCGACGGTCGATCGCGGTCTCAATCACGAACGGCGACGTCGAGCACGGTCGGCCCCCGCTCGTCGATCGCGTCCTCGAGCTCCGTCGTGAAGGCCTCGCGCCCGACGACGTCGCGGCCGGTCGCGCCGTGGCTCTCGGCGTTGGTCGCGATGTCGACGTGCGGGTCGAAATCCATCGCGGTGAACCCGTACTCCGACTCCTCGCCGCCGAGGACGCGAAGCGTGTTGTCCTTGAGGATCCGGTAGTTCGCGTTGTTGGAGACGACGACGGTGAGATCGACGTCGTGTCTGACCGCGGAGTAGATCGTGTTCGGGTAATAGAGATAGGATCCGTCGCCGATGATCCCGATCACCGGCCGGGGATCCTCGCGGTCGTTCTCGGCGACCGCGGCCCCGACGGACGCGGGGAGTCCGTATCCCAGTCCCCCGGATTTGTTGCCGTGAAGTCCCTCCGGACCGAGATCGAATTCGGAGAAGACGGCGCGACGCGTCGTCACGCTCTCGTCGACGAGGTACGCATCGGGCGCAACAGACTCGATCGTCTCCACGAGCGCCGCCTTCGAGATCCGCCCGTCGGCGTCGGCCGGCGTCCCGGTCGTCCCGGCCGTATCGGCCGGTGTGCCCGAATCGGCCGAGGAGTCGGTCGAGCCGTCCGCAGCGGCGGCGCGGTCGCGTTTCGTCGCGGCGACCGCCTCCAGGCGGCGGTCACGCTCGGCGGCCGAGATGCGCGAGTCGACTGCGTCCGTGAGGTCCGTAAGGGTCGTCTCGATATCGCCGACGACGCTCACGTCCGCCGGCTCGTTCTTGCCGAGCTCCCAGGAGTCGGTCCCGACGTCGATGACCGTCGTGTCCGCGGGAACGACCGGATCGGTGAAGCCGAGCGTTGGCGTGTTGGTCGAACAGCCGACGCGAACCAGCGTGTCGGTGTCGGTCACGTCACGGACGTCGTCGACGGTTGCCCCCGAGACGCCGATCCACTGGTCGTGGTCGGTCGGGAAGTCGACGCTCGACTGGAGGACCTCGCCGTGGACACGGACGCCGGCCGCCTCGGCGAAGCGGACCGCCGCCGCGACCGCGTCCGCTCCCGACCAGGCGATCTGGTCGCCGACGACGAGCGCCGGTTCTTCCGCGTCGGCGATGGCCTCGGCCGCGCGGTCGACGGCCGCGGGGTCGGCGGCACCGATCGAGGGGGGCGCCTCCAGGGGGCGAACCGCGACGTCGGTCTCGGCGGTCACCACGTCCAGCGGCAACGCGAGGAAGACCGGCCCCGTCGGCGGCGTCATCGCGACCTTGAACGCCCGGCGGAGCATCTGCGGGAGCGAGCCGACGCGTTTCACCTCGGCGCTCCACTTCGTGAACTGCTGGGTCATCTCGAGCAGGTCGCCGTGCAGGATCGGCTCCTGATGTTGGACGTCGGTCCGGTGACAGCCGGCGGTCACGACCAGCGGCGCGTTCGAGACGCTCGCCGCGTAGAGGTTGCCGAGGCCGTGGGCCATCCCCGGCGCGATGTGGAGGTTGACCACCCCGACCGGCGGCGTTTCCCCCAATCGGACGGCCTCGCCGATCGGCGCTCCGATCCGGTCCCGAAGCGTGCAGGCGTATCCCGAGGCCATTCCGACCGCGATGTCCTCCTGAAGGCCGAGGATATAGTCGAGATCGGCGTCGTCGACCGCCTCGACGACCGGAACCTCGGTCGTTCCGGGGTTCCCGAAGAGGTACTCGACGCCGTACTCCGATAGCGTCTCCACGAAGAGGTCGGCTCCTGATCTTGGCATACGAGTGACTGTACGAGGCGGCCGCGCCGTTAATTAGTTATCGCTCCGTAACCAATAGTTCGGATGAAATGCGGATATATTGTTGGAAGTCGATCTGAAGACAATATATTGGACACCGACAGAACTATTCCCGAGCCGTGGGGGATGTCGGTATGGACCACACGCTGGCGATCGACCCGGAACGGTTCCGACGCAGCTTCGAGGAGTACTCGGCGATCGGCGCCACGGACGACGACGGTCTACACAGATTGACGCTCACGGACGAGGACGCCGAGGTGCGTGACCTGTTCGTCTCCGATCTCGAATCGCTCGGGCTCGACGTCACGATCGACGAGATGGGCAACGTCTTCGGCCGCCGCGAGGGAACCGATCCGGATGCCGATCCCGTGTTGATCGGATCGCACCTCGACTCCCAGCCGAAGGGCGGCCGCTTCGACGGCCAGCTCGGCGTCCTCGCGGCGCTGGAGACGATGCGCGCGCTCGAGGACGCCGGGATCGAGACCGACCGACCCGTCGAGATCGTCAATTGGACCAACGAGGAGGGATCCCGCTTCGAGAGCCCGATGCTCGGCAGCGGCGTCTTCGTCGGCAACACGCCGCTCCAGGAGGCCTACGACCTCACCGACGACGACGGCGTCCGGCTCGAGGACGAACTCGAGCGCATCGGGTACAAGGGCGACGCGCCGTGTGAGCCCCGACCGCTCCACTCGGCCCTCGAGTTGCACATCGAGCAGGGCCCCTACCTCGAGGAACACGGGAACGCCGTCGGCGTCGTCGAGGGCGTCTACGGGATGGCGTGGCTTCAAGCCACGATCCACGGTCACGCGGACCACGCCGGCCCGACCCCGATGCACACGCGGACCGACGCGCTGACCGCGGCCGCGAAGGCGATCCGGGAGGTCGAGTCGCTTCCGCTCCGGCTCTCGGAGGACGCCGTCGCGACCGTCGGTCGGATCGACGTCGAGCCCGATTCGATCAACGTCATTCCGAGCCGCGCGGAGTTCACGATCGACGTCCGGAGCTACGACGACGACGTCGTCGACCGCGCGATCGACGAAGCCGAGTTCGAGGTCGCGACCGCCGCCGATCGGGCCGGCGGGGAGTACGACCTCGAGCAGATCTGGCGCATCCCACACACCGAATTCGCCCCGTCGGTCGCGGACGCCGCGGCCGCGGCCGCCGAGTCGGTCGACGCCGCCTACGAGCGGATGGTCTCCGGGGCCGGCCACGACGCGAAATACCTGAACGAGATCACCGACACCGCGATGCTGTTCGTACCCAGTGCGGACGGCAACACCCACAATGAAGCGGAGTTCACGCCCTGGGAGGACTGTGTCACCGGCGCGCGAACGTTCGCCGAGACGACGCTCCGGTTGGCCACGGAGTGAGCGCTCCGGTTGACGACCGACTGAGGGTGTCGAGCTGATCGACGACGTGACGCCGACGCGACGCCGGCACGATCGTCGGCTGCTGGGGTCCGACGTGCATATGGCCACCGCGTCGCTCGCCGACGGTGTTCAGATAAGGTTTGAAAGTGAGGCGGTGCGTTTTCAAAGTGTTCTATGCCAGAAAACGACCGCCTCAGCGGCTGTTTAGACGAGATCAACTTAGAGTTTGTGGAGCGAGAAGCAACACCGAGGCTGTTAATGAAGCTCA
>NZ_JARANU010000014.1:0-85995 GCF_029889855.1 Halopenitus sp. POP-27
TTGGGCGTATGGGAGACGATGACGGCGGTGTATCCCCGCCCTACTGCGCTACTCAGCCTTCGGCCTGCGTTGCTCGTTGAGGGCGGGGGCTTACCGCCTGCATTCAGCTAAATGAGTTCGTTCCAGAGCGCTGTCACCGTCGTGAGCAGTGGTTGGACCTGCTGTACAGGTGCCAGCGCTGCTTGCACGCGTTCGGCTAGGACCGCGGGGGATTCCTCAATCAGGGACCGATCCACAACCTCTTTCTGACCGAACGCGCCGCGACACAGCTGTTCCCCGAGACGTTCGAGACGGTGACCGACGACGTCGAACTCTTCGATCGGTCGGCCGTCGCCGACATCGTGGCGGGGAATTAGGCATACGCCTCGAACTCCTCGCCGAAGGCGAGGAAGTAGCCGGTCCCGACCACCCCGATCGCGGCGGCGATCGTGAACGCAATCTCGGGACTCACGAACTCCCAGAGATAGCCGCCGAGTGCGGCGCTCGGGATCACGATCGTGTTCCGCAGGAGGTAGTACGTCCCGGTGACGCGCCCGCCGGAGCCCTGCTCGGCGGGACCGACGATCAGCGCCTTGTGCGAGGGCAAGCCCGCGAACCGAAGTCCGGAGAACGCGAAGACGAGCACCATTGCCCACTGGAGCGGGACGAGGGGTGCGAGCACCCCGGGCGCGCCGATGAGCACGATCGGAAAGAGCGCGTAGACCGCAAATCCCAGCGCGACGACCGGCTTGAGCCCGACGCGCTCGGCCGCCTTGGCCGCCGGGATCATCGAGCCGAGCGCGATCAACATCTCG
Organism: Halopenitus sp. POP-27; assembly: GCF_029889855.1. Taxonomy (NCBI): domain Archaea; kingdom Methanobacteriati; phylum Methanobacteriota; class Halobacteria; order Halobacteriales; family Haloferacaceae; genus Halopenitus; species Halopenitus sp. POP-27. Next base: position 795 of record NZ_JARANU010000014.1, read on the forward strand.
ACGCCGAGCAGATAGCCGAAGAAGGCGGCCGGCGAGAGATCGATCGCGTACGAAACGCCGGCCAGCGAGACCGTCGTCTCGAACCCGACCGCGTAGAACCGCGTTATCACCAGCACGAAGAAGACGTACACCATCCCGTTCGCGAACCGGACGAGCGTGTCGCCCACGAGCAGCGGACGCAGCGGACCGGGCATTTCGCGCAGATCTCGCCGGATCCGACCGATCCCCTCGAACGAACCGCCGATGGAATCCGCATCGGCCGCATAGAGAACGTGCTGGGCGACCGTGCCGACGACCCCGAAGACGACCGCCACGGCGAGGACGTACTGAAAGCTCACCGTGAAGTCCGGATGGAAGCCGATGAGGACGGCCGCAAGCACCGGTCCGACGAGGAACGCCGTCCGGCGGAACGTCTCGGTGCTTGCGAACCCGGCAGCCAGCCGCGACGGATCGGTGGCCTGCTTGACGACCGCGAACGTCGCGCCCAGGCCGAACGACTTCCAGGCCTGTGCGAGGACCAGCCCGACGAAGATCCAGATCCACGGTTCGATCGTGACGCCGCCGACGCCGATCGGGCCGATCCCGGGCGCCACGAGCCAGACGAGGAAGCCGAGCGTCGACAGCAACCCGAACAGGGTCAGCGCGTACCGCGACCCGATCCGGTCGGAGATCGCCCCGCCGGGATAGGGGTACACGGCCGAGATCACGTTCCCGAAGGTTCCGAACAGCCCCACGACGAAGCCGCTCGCGCCCAGCGCGACCATGTACTCCGGGAGGTACCGGTTCGTCATCTGGAACCCGAGACTGAAGGCGAACATCGCCAGCGACAACACGAGCACGTCCCGCTCGAGGGCGAGAAACCGACGGAACGGTCCGAACGCATCGGACCATTTCCCGTCCCGGGTCGAATCGTCGCCGGTGGAATCGTCAGTGTGTGTCACCGTGTTCCTCCCACTATGTGGTCGGTTCGCGGGTGGGGAGCAAAAGCGTCACGCCGATCGGATGAGTCGAAGTTCTGTGACGAAAGGAGAACGCAAGGACCCGATATGTCGTCACTGTATTATGTTCTATTGACGATACTACTGATAGACGGTGTCTCGAGTATCCAGTTCCAGTACTCGAAGTTCGTTCCGTTCGGTGACCCACTCGATGATCGCTCGTCGTTTCCCGATGCGGAGCGAATAGTCGTCTCGTCCCTTGAGCGGCTTGAGATGACGGTCCGGATTCTACCCGGCCTCGGTCAACTTCGATCGAATTCGAGCCTCGACATCGGTTGGCAGAGCCTGCAGCTTCTTCTCCACATCGGGATGCAACAACACCGTCGGCATCTATCGCTACAGTTCCTCCCACTCGTGCGACTCCGTTCTCGAGTCGACGGTTTCGGCGGTCTGCGAATCCAGTTCAGGGGCGACCTCTGCCCACCATCCTACAGATCTCGCACCGAGCTTTTTACGGCTTACAAGCCCTTTCTCGTCCATCTCTTCGAGTCGGTTTCGGACTCCTTCAGGGGTGATCTGTATCCCAAACCGCCGAAGACCATCAGCGACTTCCGGTGCCGTGAGGACCGGATCGTCCTCGTAGTCGAACACTTTGAGAAGGTCCTGTTCGGTGACGGACTCCTCAAATCGGCCCGCATCATCGCGTCCTTGGCTCATGGTTCTACTGACGTGGTGATCCTGCATAACCGTTTGGTTCGTGCAAACCGGTCCGATCAGGATCCTGATGAGAACTATTCGTCAAAATCCGATCTCCTCTAACAGTGCTGTTTGGATGGTGGGGTGTAGAGATTCAACGGAATCAGTGAACTGCCCGGACGATCCGTGATTCACTATCGCCGTGTATGGTTTATCGCCGGAGCGTCACTCGCGGACGTCCGCGTCGATCTCGTCCACGAGGTCCGCGCCGAGGCCGACGTACCCGGCCGGCGTCAGGGCGTTCAGCTCCTCGCGGACGGACTCGTCGACGTCGAGGTCCGCGAACAGGTCTCGGAAATCCGCGAGCGTGACCGTCTTCCCGCGAGTGAGTTCCTTGACGCGCTCGTACGCGTCCGTGTCCCCCTCCCGCCGGAGGATCGTCTGGACCGCCTCGCCGATGATCGCCGGCGTCGCCTCGAGATCCTCGCGCATCACCTGCTCGTTCGGGACAACCTTCCCCAGCCCGTCGGCGGCCTTCGAGTAGCCGATCAGGCTGTGGGCGAGGGCTGCGCCGATGTTGCGTTTGACCGTGGAGTCCGAGAGGTCGCGCTGAAGCCGGGAGGTCGTGACGTAGTCGGCGAGGAACGTGAGGTCGGCGTTGGCCTTCGAGAGGTTCCCCTCGCTGTTCTCGAAGTCGATCGGGTTCACCTTGTGGGGCATCGTCGAGGACCCGGTCTCGCCCGCGACGGTCTCCTGGCCGAGATAGCGGTCGGAGACGTAAAGCCAGGCGTCCAGATCGAGGTCCCGAAGGACGTTGTTCACTCCGCGGATCGCGTCGAAGACGGCCGCGATGTCGTCACAGGGGTTGACCTGGGTCGCGAGCGGGACGTGTTCGAGCCCGAGATCCGCCACGAACGTCCGGGAGAACGCTCGCCAGTCGACGTCCGGGTAGGCTGCCTCGTGGGCGGCGTAGGTTCCGGAGGCACCGGCCAGCTTGCCGGCGATCGCGTCCGTCTCGCGCCGGAGCCGCCCGAGCGCCCGCCCGAGCCGCGCCGCGTAGACCGCCATCTCCTTGCCGAAGGTCGTGGGCGTGGCCGGCTGGCCGTGGGTGCGCGCGAGCATCGGAACGTCCCGGTACTCGTGGGCCAGATCGACGAGCCCGTCGCGAACCTCGCGGATCGCCGGCACGAGCACGTCCTCGACGGCGGGTTTCACGAGCAGCCGATGTGCGAGGTTGTTGACGTCCTCGCTCGTCAGTCCGAAGTGGATCCACGGGAAGAGCGTCTCGGCGTCGTCGATCGGGGGATCTCCGGCTTCGCCGTCGGTCGATGCCGCATCCACCGCACCCACCGTATCCGCCGCCTCGGTCAGCCGGATCCGGAGGAAGTACTCGACCGCCTTCACGTCGTGGTTCGTGGCGTCGTATCCCTTTGCACCCCGAACTTCGAGATCCTTGATGAGTCGGGCGTCGTCGGCGTCGAACGTCCGGTACGTCGCCCGGATCGCGGCACGGGCGTCGGTGTCGATCTCGATCGGCGTCGCCTTGAGGTCGGCCAGCGCGATCAGGTACTCCGCCTCGACACGGGTTCGAGCCCGCATCAGCGCCGCCTCGCTCGCGTACGGCGAGAGCGGTTCGGTTCGGCGTGCGTATCGTCCATCGAGCGGCGAGACGGCGGCGAGGGGATCCTCGCGGGACAGTCCCGCGATCCCTCGACCGTCGTCCGTCGCCGACCGAGACTCGTCGGTCATACCCGTTGCTGTCCGCGGACGGCGCAAAAGCGTGTCGATGGTCGTGCACGGGTGTGGATATATCCGGCCCATACAGCGCCGTCGGCGCCCAAATATATCCGTGTTCGTGGATACATACCGATAGCGGACCGCAATTCATATACTCCATCGCGCGGACCCTCGCGTATGAAGATCGCCGGGTTAGCGAGCAATCGCGGACGGAACCTGCTGCACATCGACGACGTGGCGCCGGGTGGCGCGGAGCTGGCCGTCGCGTTGACCAACCAGGAGGGCGCGCCGATCGTCGAATCGGCCGCCGAGCGGGGGATCCCGACCGAGGTCGTCGACCGGGCGGACGACGAGTCGCGGGCCGACCACGAACGGCGCGTCCTGGATCGGCTCGGGAACTACGACGTCGACCTCGTCTGTCTGGACGGCTATATGCGAGTCCTGACCGAGACGTTCCTCGAGAACGCGCCGACGACGATCAACGTGCACCCGTCCCTGCTGCCGGCCTTCCCGGGATCGGACGCGCACGAGCAGGTCCTCGAGGCGGGCGTTCGGACGACCGGGTGCACCGTCCACGTGGCGACCGAGGACGTCGACGCCGGTCCGATCCTCACCCAGGAACCGGTTCCCGTCTACGAGGACGATGACGCGGCGAGCTTAAAGCAAAGAGTGCTATATGAAGCCGAGTTCACGGCCTACCCGCGGGTCGTTCGGTGGTTCGCGGAGGGACGCGTCGACGTCGACCACGAGGCCGAGACCGTCTCGATCGAGGGAGACACCGGTGGCGACTTCCCGACGCGCCGGCTCGTCTCCGAGGATCGGGGCGAGCAGCTCCGGTACGGCGAGAACCCCCATCAGGACGCCGCGCTGTACGTCGACGACGCCTGCGAGGAGGCATCGGTCGTCGGCGCCCCCCAGCTGAACGAGGGCGCGAAGGGAATGGGGTATAACAACTACAACGACGCCGACGCCGCGCTTTCGCTCGTCAAGGAGTTCGACGAGCCGGCGGCGGCGGTGATCAAACACACGAATCCGGCGGGCTGTGCCACGAGCGACACGCTCGCGGACGCCTACGACCGGGCGCTGCGAACGGACGCGAAGTCGGCGTTCGGCGGGATCGTCGCGCTCAATCGCGAGTGTGACGCCGAGACGGCCACCGCGATCACCGATTCCTTCAAGGAGGTCGTCGTCGCGCCCGGCTACACCGACGCCGCGCTCGACGTGCTCCGGGAGTCGGAGAACCTGCGCGTGCTCGACGTCGGACCGCTCGGGGAGGGAGAGGACCGGTTCAGCGAACCGTTGACCGAAAAGCCGCTCGTTGGCGGTCGACTCGTGCAGGAACGTGACCATCAATCGCCGACCGCCGACGATCTGGAGATCGTTACCGAACGTGAGCCCACCGACGCGGAGATCGAGACGATGCTGTTCGCCTGGAGGACGCTCAAACACGTCAAATCGAACGGGATCCTCTTTGCGACCGGCACCGAGACGGTCGGCGTCGGGATGGGACAGGTCTCCCGCGTCGACGCCGTCACGCTCGCCGCGATGAAGGCTGAAAAGGACGCGGACGGGAAGTCCGCTGAGGGAGCCGTGATGGCCTCGGACGCGTTCTTCCCGTTCCCGGACGGGATCGACGAGGCGGCCGAGGCCGGGATCGAGGCCGTGATCCAGCCCGGCGGGTCGGTCAACGACGAGGACGTCATCGAGGCGGCCAACGACCACGGGATGGCGATGGCGTTCACCGGATCGCGGAGCTTCCGGCACGACTAACCGGACGGAGGCCGGTTCGCGGCCACGTCGTCGTCCGAACCGGAACACAAGAATTGTAACCTCGCACACGGACCCTCGGGTATGTCGCCACCGGAGCACCGGGACGGGGTCGATCGGATCGATCGGACCGATCGGACCGGCCGTGCCGACGCCGCGGGGCGACGCACGCTCGGGGCACTCGCGGCCGTCACGATCCTCTCGCTCGTGCTCCGGCTGTACGATCTCGGCGGGCGGGTCTTCCACTGGGACGAGGGGCGCGTGGGATACTGGACGCTCCGGTACGTCGAAAGCGGACAGCTGGAGTACGAGCCGATCATCCACGGACCGTTCCTCCGGATCGTCAACGCGGCCGTCTTCGGCGTCCTGCCGCCGACTGATGCGTCAGCACGGCTGATCGTTGCCCTCGTCGGCGGACTCCTGCCGCTGTCGGTCTGGCTGTTCCGAGCCCACCTCGATCGGTGGGAGCTCGTTGCGGTCGCCGGGCTGCTCGCGTGCAATCCCCTGTTGGTCTACTACTCGCGGTTTATGCGCAACGACGTCCTCGTGGGCGGATTCGCGTTCGTCGCGCTCGGGTTCACGGTCCGGGCGATCGACACTCGTCGTGCTCGCTATCTCTACCCCGGTGCGGTTGCGCTGTCACTGTCGCTCGCGACCAAGGCGAACACGATCATCTACGTCCTCTGCTTTCTCGGGGCGGGCGCGCTGATCGCGGATCACCGGCTCGTCCGCCACCTCACGGGGAGCGTCGACGCCGACGGCGAGGTGGGATCGATGTCCGTGGACGGGTCGGATGCCGAACCCGGTCCGCCGATCCGGCCTGGCGTGGTGGTCTGGCTTCGTGCACGGTGGCGCGGGCTCTCGTCCGTTGCCGGGCGGTGGCATCCGGTCGGCTATCTGATCGGTCACGTCGTCGGGCTCGTTGCCACCTTCCTCGCGGTCACGGTGTTCTTCTACGCGCCGCGACCCCTGTTGTATCGGGCGATCGAGTCGCCGGATCTGTGGGGGACGGTCCTGCGGGAGGCCACGGTCGGATCGGCCGAAAAGCTGGCCGACCTCTGGCTCACCGGCGAGATGCAGGATAACCCCTACCTGCAGTTCCTCCACCACGAGCTGGAGACGCTCACGTACACGGCACCCGTCACCGCGATCTTCGCGATCGTCGGGTTTCTCGTCGACGGACACGTTCGTGGCCGTGAGGGGGTTCCCGCCGGTCGCCGTCGCGCACTCATCGCCTTCGCGACCTACTGGGGGCTCGCGAGCCTGGTCGGCTACCCGGCCGCGACCGACATCAACGCCCCCTGGTCGGCCGTCCACATCGTGCTCCCGTTGACGATTCCCGCGGGCGTGGGCCTCGCGTACGTCGCCCGGGAGGGGTGGGCGGCGGTCGAGCGACCGTCGGCACCACGACCTCCTCTGCGAGTCATCGATCGGGAAACGGCGACGCTTGCGGCGCTCGTCCTGCTGGCGGCGACCGCCGGCGTGACCGCGCCGACCGCGACCTACTGGAACTCCACGAACTCCGACCACACCGCGGCGGTCCAGTGGGCCCAACCGCACAACGACGCCCGGTCGACGATCGCCGACGTCGAGGCGGTCGCGGCGACCCACGACGACGGCGTCGATATCCTGTTCGTCGGGACACACACCTCGGATCGGGAGGACGTGATGTACGTCGACAACGAGTCGGCCGCCGACCGGGACGGCGCACCCGGCGGCTGGTACGATCGCCTTCCACTTCCGTGGTATTACGAACGCGCGGGCGCGACCGTCGACAGCGTGAGCGCCGACGCCGACCGGGCTGCGGCGTTGGCGGATCCGCCGCCGGTCGTGATCGTTCACGAATCGGGCCGGGCCGCCGTCGAGCCCCATCTCGAGGGCTATCGCGTCACCGCCCATGAGTTCCGGCTGTGGAACTTCCGACTCGTCTTCTTCGTCGAGGAGGAGACGCTCCGTGAGGCCGGTCGGATCGAGTGATCGGTCCGCATGTCGAGTTGTGTGACCGGTCGGCGTCCCGACCTGCGTGATCGGTTGCCGATCCGGTCGCGTTCGATCCATAGGTGTGCTTATTTTGGTTCGTATTCGGGACGATCGATCCAGCCATTCGGCGTATGTGGTAATCCTTATGCGGTCCCGTTCGAAAGCCCCGCGCGTGACAGTCACGCTACCAGGACCGACGATCGGGATCGTCGGCGGCGGACAGCTCGGGCGGATGATCGGCGAGGCCGTCGCCCGTCGCGGGATCGAGGTCGTCGTGCTCGACCCGACGCCGGAGTGTCCCGCCGCGCCGGTGGTCTCCGAGCAGATCGTCGGTGACTTCGACGACGAGGCGGCGATCCGGGAGCTCGCCGATCGGGCGGACCTGCTCACCTACGAGATCGAGCTGGCCGACCCGGACGTGCTCGAGACGGTCGCCGCGGAGTACGACCTGTCGGTCCATCCCGATCCCGACACCCTTCGGACGATCCAGGACAAACTCGTCCAGAAGTCGGCGCTGGCGGACGCCGGGATCCCGGTCCCGCCGTTCGAAGCCGTCTCCTCGGCGGCCGACCTGGAGGCCGCGCTCGACCGGTTCGGCGAGGTGATGCTCAAGGCCCGCGAGGGCGGGTACGACGGGCGCGGGAACCGCCCCGTGACGGAGGTCGAAGCGATCGATGCGGCGCTCGAGGAACTCGGCACGAACGCGATGGCGGAGGCGTTCGTCCCCTTCGAACGCGAACTCTCGGTCATCGGCGTCGTGGGGGACGACGACGTTCGGACCTATCCGGTGACGGAGACGATCCACCGCGAGGAGATACTTCGGGAGAGCGTGACGCCGGCACGGACCGACGACGGCGTCATCGATCGGGCGGAGACGGTCGCTCACGACGTACTCGAGTTCCTGGACGGGCGCGGCGTCTACGGCATCGAACTCTTCGAGACGCCGGACGGGGAGATCCTCGTCAACGAGATCGCGCCGCGGCCGCACAACTCCGGCCACTGGACGATCGAGGGCGCGCGAACGTCCCAGTTTGAGAACCACGCCCGCGCGGTTCTCGGCTGGCCGCTCGGACCGACGGACCTGCGCGAGCCGACGGTCACCGCGAACGTCCTCGGTGACGTCGACGGAACGGGACCGGCACGGCTTCGCGGCGTCGACACGGTCCTCGAGGCCCCGGACGTCGACCTTCACTGGTACGGCAAGGACGACGTGCGACCGCTCCGGAAGATGGGCCACCTGACCGTGACGGGCGGCTCAGGGTCCCTCGTCGACGCCGACGCGATCTCAGCTCGCTCGGAGCGACTGGATCGCGCACGCGACCTCCGCGACGCCGTGACGTTCGCACCCGTCGATACACCCGAGACCGAGTGATCGACGACACCCGATACCGAGTGACCGACCACGAACACCAACCGACCGCGAAACCGATCGACGCCGACCCGACACAATGACGACGCCACAGGACCTCATCGACCGACTCGAGACGGAGGCTGCACAGGACGCCGACCCGGAGACGACCCCGGACGTCGGCATCATCATGGGATCGGATTCGGATCTGCCCACGATGGAGGGGGCCTACGAGGCCCTCGACACCCTTGGGTTCGCCGAACAGACCGACTTCTCGGACCCGCCGTCGAGCCGCTTCACCTACGAATCGTACGTCGTTTCGGCCCACCGGACGCCGGAGTTAATGTATGCGTACGGGGAGACCGCGCGTGATCGGGGCCTCGACGTCATCATCGCAGGTGCCGGCGGCAAGTCCGCCGACCTGCCGAACATGACCGCCTCGATCGCCTACCCGATCCCCGTGATCGGCGTGCCCGTCCAGGAGAAGTCGGTCGACTCGGTCATCGGGATGCCGACCGGCGCGCCGATCGTCGCCGTCGACGCCGGCAAATCGTTCAACGCGGCCCTCTCGGCCGCACAGGTGCTCGCGCGTGAGCACGACGCCATCGAGGATCGGCTCATCGAGTACCACGAGGATCTCACTGCCGACGTCGCGGACGTCTCGATGGCCCTCCACGACCTCGGGATCGACGGCTTCCGCGATCGGGACGCCTGACCGCTCCGGAGATCAGGACGTCCGGCCGTTCCGGCGATCGAGTGCGGATCGATCAAGGGGTGGACGACGATCGAACGGACGACGATCGAACACGCCATCCCGTGAACCTGCGTCTCACACCCGCGCGTACGAGAATCAACGCTTATGTAGGGTCCAACCAAACCCACGCACGTTACGGAGACCTGTATGAGTGATTGGATAGCTATCGGCGCATTGGCGGTCGTCGGGATCGGCATCCCGCTGGGGATGCTGGGGGTCTCGGCGTTGCTCCGTCCAAGCGTGCCGGAACAAGGCAAACGAACCATCTACGAGTCCGGGGAGGTACCGACCGGCAGCGCGCACATCCGGTTCAACATCCAGTACTATATGGTCGCGCTGTTGTTCCTCGTGTTCGACATCGAGACGGTCCTGCTGTTCCCGTGGGTCGTCATCTATCGACCCGCGCTCGAGGCGGGGATCCCGATGGCACGGCTGCTGGCACCGATGTTGGCGTTCGTCGGCATCCTTACCATCGGACTCGTGTGGGCGTGGCGCAACGGCGCGGTCGAATGGATGCGCAGTCCCCGCGCAACGCGCCGAAAGACGAAACGTAACCAACCATGAGCAGCGATCAACCATTTATCACGGACGATTCCGCGGTGGTGACAGAGACCCGCGACGCTCGGATGGGCGAGGGCCGCGGCGACCGATTCAACTCGCGGCTTCGGGAGGCGTTCGGCTCCTCGCCGTTCATCCTCACGAAGTTCGACAAGTTCCTCAACTGGGCCCGTGGGTCATCGATGTTTATGCTGCAGTTCGGGATCGCCTGCTGCAGCATCGAGATGATGCACACCTACGCGGTCAAACACGACCTGGACCGGTTCGGGTCCGGCGTCCCCCGCGCGTCGCCGCGACAGGCGGACGTGATGATCGTCCCCGGGACGATCGTCTCCAAGTTCGCCCCGCGGATGAAGCGCGTCTACGACCAGATGCCCGAGCCGAAGTTCGTCGTCGGGATGGGATCGTGTACCATCTCCGGCGGCCCGTTCCAGGAGGGCTACAACGTGATCAAGGGCGCCGAGGAGGTCATCCCGATCGACATCCACGTTCCGGGCTGTCCCCCGCGTCCGGAGGCGCTCGTCTACGGCGTCGCCAAGCTCCAGGAACGCATCGCCAACGGCGAGGCAAGCCCGGTCACGGTCAAACCCTACGAGCTCGAGCAGTTTTCCGACCTCGAACAGGACGAGCTCGTCGAGCATCTGACCGACCAGATCGACGAGGACGACCTCGTGATGCGATACAACTTCGCTGATTCGCCATGAGCTTACAGAACCCCGACGGGGACCTCGAGCCGGCCGACGAGGCGTCGGTCGTCGCCCAACGAGACCCCGACGAACTCGCCGAACTCCTGGGCGATGCGGTCATCGGCCGCGAGCAACACCTCAACGCGCCCGGCTTCGTGATTCGGCCGGACGCCGTCCAGGACGTCCTCTCGACGCTCAAGGACGAGGCGGGCTACGACCATCTCTCGGTCGTCACCGCCCAGGAGTACGAGAACCGCTATGAGTCGATCTATCACCTGAAGAAGTTCGCCGACCCGACCCAGGAGGTCAGCGTCGTCGTGCCCGCGGACAAGGAGAATCCGGTTTCACAGTCCGCCGAGCCGGTCTTCCGGACCGCCGACTGGCACGAGCGAGAGGCGTATGACCTCGTCGGGATCGAGTACGACGACCACCCGGACCTGCGACGCATCCTCCTGCCGGAGACCTGGCAGGGGCATCCGATGTCGATGGACTACGACAAGGACCAGCCGCAGGTCGTCTCACTGCGTGAACACGCCAACCCGCTGCAGGCAGACCACCGGGAGGACGAGTCGGACACGATGTTCATCAACATCGGTCCTCACCACCCGGCGACCCACGGCGTGTTGCACCTCAAGACGACCCTCGACGGCGAGCAGGTCGCCGACGTCGAATCCGACATCGGCTACCTCCACCGCTCGGAGGAGCAGATGGCCCAAAGCGGGACCTACCGGCACCAGATCATGCCGTACCCGGACCGCTGGGACTACATCTCGGCCGGGCTGTTGAACGAGTGGGCCTACGCCCGAGCCGCCGAGGACCTCGCGGACATCGACGTGCCGGAGTACGCGCAGGTCATCCGGACGATGGGTGCCGAGCTGTGCCGGATCGCCGCGCATATGCTCGCGGTCGCCACGTTCGCGTTGGACATCAACGGCGACTTCACCGCGACGTTTATGTACGCGATCAACGATCGCGAGCAGGCGCAAAGCATCCTCGAGGACCTGACCGGTCAGCGGATGATGTTCAACTACTTCCGGCTCGGCGGCGTCGTCTGGGACCTCCCCGAGCCCCGCGAGGAGTTCTTCGAGAAGACGCGCGCCTTCCTCGATCAGCTCCCCGGCTCCGTCGAGGAGTACCACGACCTGTTGACCGCCAACGAGATCCTCCAGATGCGAACGATCGACACGGGGATCCTCCCGCCGGAGGTCGCAAAGGACTACGGCGCGACCGGCCCGGTCGTCCGTGGCTCCGGCGTCGATTACGACCTGCGCCGTGACGACCCGTACGGCTACTACGACGAGCTCGACTGGGACGTCATCACCGAGGACGGCTGTGACAACTACAGCCGGCTGCTCGTGCGGCTCCAGGAGGTCGAGGAGTCCGCGAAGATCATCGAACAGTGCATCGACCTGCTCGAGGACTGGCCCGAGGAGGACCGCACCATCCAGTCGAACGTGCCGCGCACGCTCAAACCCGAGGACGACACGGAGATCTACCGCGCCGTCGAAGGGGCGAAAGGCGAACTCGGGGTCTACATCCGGGCCGATGGAACCGACAAGCCCGCCCGGTTCAAGATCCGGTCGCCGTGCTTCTCGAACCTCCAGACACTGCCCGAGATGGCCAACGGGGAGTACGTCCCCGATATGGTCGCCGCGCTCGGCAGCCTCGATATCGTGCTCGGGGAGGTGGACCGCTGATGGCGGCCGGTTCCCTCCTCGACGTGGCTCCAGCACAGCTGTTCCCCGAACAGGTGACGAACGCGCTCGGCCTCCCCGGCGTCATCGGGGAGCTCGTCGGCGCGCTCATCGCCGCGTTCCTGGTCGGGAACATTATGCTCGCGTTCACCGGCGTCGCCGGTCCGTGGGCGAAACGGAAGATCACTGCCGCGTTCACCGACCGGATCGCGGTCGACCGCATCGGCCCGTTCGGGCTGCTCATCATCCCGGCGGCGGCGGTACAGCTGCTTGCCAAGGAGCTCATCATCCCGGAGGGCGCGGACCGACCGTCCTACGACCTCGCACCCCTCGTCCTCCCGGCGTCGGCGATGCTCGGGTTCTCCGTGATCCCGATGGGACAGCTCGGGCCCATCAATCTGCAGCTTGCCGACCCCGAAGTCGGCTTCGCGTTGACGTTCGCGTTCGCGTCGATCGCCTCAATCTCGCTGGTGATGGCCGGCTACGCGTCGAACAACAAGTACTCGCTGCTCGGTGGCCTTCGCGCGATCGCCCAGAACCTCGCGTACGAGATCCCGCTCATCGTGACCGCGATGTCGGTCGTCATCTTCACCGGTAGCCTCCGCACGAGCGAGATCGTCGCCGCCCAGCAGGAGGCGCTGTTCACGGTGGCCGGTGTCGCGATCCCGTCGTGGTTCGCCATCGTGAATCCATTCGCGTTCGGACTGTTCGTCGTGGCGAACATGGCGGAGATCGGTCGCAATCCCTTCGACATTCCGGAGGCCCCGACCGAGATCGTCGCCGGGTACCAGACCGAGTACTCCTCGGCGTACTTCGTGTTGTTCTACCTCGGAGAGTTCCTCCACATCTTCCTCGGCGGCGCGATCCTGACCCTCGCCTTCCTCGGCGGCGCCTCGGGCCCCGGACCCGCAAGCATCGGGTTCGTCTGGTTCGTGGTGAAGGTCTGGGCGTTCTTCCTGTTCACCCAGTGGTGCCGCTCGGCGATTCCGCGGGTCCGTATCGATCAGCTGATCGAGATCGGCTGGAAGGGAATGCTGGTGTTGTCGTTCGCGAACCTGATCCTCACGGCGGTGCTCGTGGGGGTGATCGCCTCATGATCGGATTGTTAAAATCGATGGCGACCACGATGAAACACGCGCTCGACGGGACGACGTTCACGGTGGAGTATCCGGACGTCGCCCCCGACGTGAGCCCGCGGTTCCGTGGCGTCCACAAGTTCAGTCAGGAGCGGTGTATCTGGTGTCGACAGTGCGAAAACGTCTGTCCGAACGACACGATCCAGATCGTCCAGGACGACCAGCGCAACGGCGAAGAGTACAACCTCCACATCGGCCAGTGCATCTACTGCCGACTGTGTGAGGAGGTCTGTCCCGTCGACGCGATCCTGTTGACCCAGAACTTCGAGTTCACCGCGGACACGAAGGACGACTTCGTGTACAACAAAGAACAGCTCAAGAACGTCCCGTGGTACAAGGGGATCGACCCGCTCAACTCCCGGAATCCCGACCGTGGTGCATGGGTCGGCGAGGGAGACGGGGAGGTCGATTACCAGTAGCCGCGGAGCGACGGCGGAGTCGCTCTCGAAATCTACAAAAGGTATCTCATAGGAGTCACACACAATGGTCCTTGACACCATCGCGTTCGCGCTGTTCGCCCTGGTTACGTTGGCGTGCAGCCTGGGCGTCGTCCTCGCACGGGACGTCTTTCACGCGTCCCTGCTTTTGGGCGCCGCCCTGTTGAGCGTCGCGGTGCATTACGTGATGTTGCAGGCGGAGTTCATCGCTGCGATGCAGGTCCTCGTCTACGTCGGCGGGGTCCTCATCCTCATCACGTTTGCCGTGATGCTCACGCGTACCGACGACCCGGAGGTGAGTAGCGTATGAGTGATAACCCGGACACACGCGAACGTGGCGGGCCCGACGAGTACGACGTTGCAGACCGGGGGCTCGTCCCCGGCCTGGCGTCGCTGCTGTTGTTCGGCGTCCTCGCCGTGACGATCCTGAACGCCGACTTCGGCACACCCGCCGGCCTGGAGGCCGGCGACTACGGGATCACCCACGGCATCGGGTTCGCACTCTTCAACATCGACCTCGGGGCGTTTGCGGGGTCGACTGAGGGATTCCTCGCGGCCTTCTTCATCGTCGCGATCACCCTCGATGTCGCGATCGACGGCGCGTTGTACCTCGCGAAGCGCGAGTCCGACGGCTCGATCGTCTCGGCCGTCGGCGGCGCGTTCTCCCGCGGCCGCAAGGCCGGGGAGGGAGGTGACTGACCGTGGTCGCCCCCGAATACTACCTGCTGTTGGCCGCTGCCGTGTTCTGTATCGGCCTGTTCGGCGTCCTTACCCGCCGGAACGCCCTGTACTTCCTGATGAGCGTCGAGTTAATGCTGAACGCGGCAAACATCAACTTCGTCGCGTTCTCCTCGTACTACGGCGACCTCACGGGACAGGTGTTCGCGCTGTTCGTGATCGCGCTCGCGGCCGCGGAGGTCGCGATCGGGATCGGCATCATCCTGGTGTTGTACCGCAACTTCGGCGTGACCGACGTCACCGTTCCGCGGGAGATGAGGTGGTAAGATGGTAGATGCCTTCGCCTACGTTCCAGCGATCGTCGTATTGCCGTTCGTCTCGTTCCTGGTCGCGCTCGCGTTCGGGAAGTATCTCCCCAAAGGCGGCGCGTTCGGCGGGATCGCGGCGACGGCGGGATCGTTCCTGCTGTCGCTGTGGGTGCTCGTCACCGTCGCCGGCGGCGGCCAGCACACCGAGACGCTGTACACCTGGGTCTCGACCGACGGAGTCGCCGGCGGGATCGGGCCCCAGGAGATCGAACTCACCTTCGGCGTTCTGATCGACCCGCTGTCGGCGCTGATGCTCGTCATCGTGACGCTCATCGCCACCCTCGTCCACGTGTTCTCGCTCGGCTATATGAACGACGAGGGCGAGCGGGACCTCCCGCGCTACTACGCCGGACTCGGGCTGTTCACGGCGTCGATGCTCGGGTTCGTCGTCGCGGACAACCTGCTGATGGCGTTCATGTTCTTCGAGCTGGTCGGCCTCTGTTCGTACCTGCTCATCGGCTTCCACTTCCGGGAACCGGGACCGCCGTCGGCGGCGAAGAAGGCGTTCCTGGTCACCAGGTTCGGTGACTACTTCTTCCTGGTCGGCGTCGTCGCCGTGTTCGCGACGTTCGGGACCGCCTCCTTCGTCGGGTCGGAGTCGTTCCCCGTCCTCGCCGAGCACGCGCTCAACGGGGAGTTCGACGCGTGGACGCCGTTCGGGCTCGACGTCGGGACGTGGTTCACCGCCGTCGGTCTGCTCGTGCTGGGCGGCGCGATCGGCAAGTCCGCGCAGTTCCCGCTGCACACGTGGCTGCCCGACGCGATGGAGGGTCCGACGCCGGTCTCCGCGCTCATCCACGCCGCGACGATGGTCGCGGCCGGCGTCTACCTCGTCGCTCGGATGTACGGCTTCTACGTGCTGACGCCGACGACGATGGCGATCATCGCGTTCGTCGGCGGCTTCACCGCGCTGTTCGCCGCGACGATGGGGCTCGTCAAGGAGGAGCTCAAGCAGGTGCTCGCGTACTCCACCATCTCCCAGTACGGGTATATGATGCTCGCGCTGGGCGCTGGCGGGTACGTGGCCGCGGTCTTCCACCTGATGACCCACGCCTTCTTCAAGGCCCTGCTGTTCTTGGGTGCCGGCGCGGTCATCATCGCGATGCACCACGAGGAGAACATGTGGGAGATGGGCGGCCTCAAGGAGAAGCTTCCCGTCACCTACTGGACGTTCGTCGCCGGCTCGCTCGCGCTCGCGGGGATCTTCCCGTTCGCCGGCTTCTGGTCGAAGGACGAGATCCTCTATGAGGCGCTGGTCCACGGCCTGAACGAGCCGCTGCTTTTGGGCGCGTGGGCGATGGGGCTGCTCGCGGTCCCCGTCACCGCCTTCTACACGTTCCGGATGGTCTTCCTCACCTTCCACGGCGAGCCCCGGACCGACACCGCGCGTGACCCGCACCCGGTTCGATGGAACGTCAAGGGACCGCTCACGGTCCTCGGCGTTCTCGCGGTCGTCGCGGGCGCGGTCAATATGGTGCCGGTCCAGAAGGTGCTTGGTCTCGAGGGGATCGACTTCCTCCATCTGTGGCTCGACGGCCACTACGGCGGCTTCTCGGAACTCACCTCACACCACTACGCGGATCTGGGGCCCTACAGCTCCGGATACATCGCCGGCGGCGAGGTGCCGACCGTGCTGATCGGCGCGGGCGTCTCGCTGGCGCTGGCGCTTGGCGGGCTCGGACTCGCCTGGAAGCTCTACAACGTTCCGGAGCCGGCCGAGCACACGGCCGCCCTCGGCGGCATTAAGACCGTACTGTACAACAACTACTACCAGGACGAGCTGCAGGTCCGGATCGCCCAGGTGACCGCCGGCGTCGCAAGCGTCGCGGACACGTTCGACCAGGGTGTCATCGACGGCGTCGTCAACGGCGTCTCCTCGGTGAGTCTGGTCTCCGGTGACCGGATCCGCCGCGTGCAGACCGGCGTCGTCACCCACTACGCCGCGCTGCTCACGCTCGGTGTGACCGGGCTGATTCTCGTCCTCGGCGTTCTCGGAGGGTGGTTCCTGTGATCATCGAAGCACTCATCGCATTCACGTTCGTGAGCGCGATGGCGGTGCTGCTCGCTCCCGACGAGTGGGCCGGCCGCCTCGCGTTCGCGCTCAGTCTGGTTCCCTTCCTGGGGAGCCTCTTCCTGTGGGCACGGTTCGACGGGAGCGGCAACGCCCTCACCGGCGGCGAGCTCGCGTTTGAGACACAGATCGACTGGATCGACGTCGGCGGCTACACGATCCAGTGGTTCGTCGGCCTCGACGGGATCAGCCTCCCGCTCGTCGTCCTGACGGCGTTCCTGGTGCCGCTGGCGATCGTCTCGGCGTGGACGCCGATCGACGAGCGCCAGAGCCAGTTCTACGGGCTGATCCTCTTCATGGAGGCGAACCTGATCGGCGTGTTCGCCGCGCTGGACTTCTTCGCGTGGTTCGTCTTCTGGGAGGCCGTCCTGCTCCCGATGTACTTCCTCATCGGGGTCTGGGGCGGTCCGCGCCGCAAGTACGCCGCGATCAAGTTCTTCGTGTACACGAACGCGGCGTCGCTCGTGATGTTCCTCGGGTTTATGGCGCTCGTGTTCAGCCTGCCGGTCGAGACCTTCGGCCTTCCCGAGGTCACACAGTCGATCGCGGCCGGCGAGCTCGGGTCCTTCTACGGGATTCCGGCGGAGACGATCGGGCTCATCTCGTTCGTCGCGATGTTCGCCGGCTTCGCCGTGAAGGTCCCGATGGTGCCGGTTCACACCTGGCTGCCGGACGCCCACGTCGAGGCGCCGACGCCCGCGTCGGTGCTTTTGGCCGGCGTCCTCCTGAAGATGGGGACCTACGCGCTGCTCCGGTTCAACTTCACGATGTTGCCAGAGCAGGCGAGCGCGCTCGCGGTTCCGATCGCCGCGCTCGCGGTGATCTCGGTGCTATACGGCGCGATGCTCGCGTTGGCCCAACAGGACCTCAAGCGGATCGTCGCGTACTCCTCCGTCTCCTCGATGGGGTACGTCATCCTCGGACTGATCGCCTTCACCGTCTACGGCGTCGGCGGCGCGACCTTCCAGATGGTCGCTCACGGGCTCATTTCCGGGCTGATGTTCATGGCGGTCGGGGTCATCTACAACGCGACCCACACCCGGATGGTGACGGACATGTCCGGACTCGCCGACCGGATGCCGGTCGCGGTGTGGATCCTCGTTGCGGGCGCGTTCGCGTACATGGGACTGCCGCTTCTGGCCGGCTTCGCCGGCGAGTTCTACGTCTTCGTGGGCTCGTTCGGCTCGCCGGTCGCGAACGGGCTGATGCCGGTCTTCACGGCGCTTGCGATGTTCGGCATCGTGATCGTCGCCGGCTACCTGCTGTTCGCGATGCAGCGGACGCTGTTCGGCCCCTTCCGGCTCGACACCGACTACGAACTGGGCCGGGCCCCGCGTCGGGAGACGCTCCCGCTCGCGGCGCTGCTCGTCGCCATCATCGTCCTCGGCATCGCCCCGGATCTGTTCTTCGAGATGATCCGTGAGGCGGTCGTTCCCGTGGTCGAAGGAGGTGTCAACTGATGAGCATCATACAGTCGTCGACGCTCGAACCGCTCGCGGCCCTGCCCGCACAGACAGGCGGGGCGCCGCTCCCCGAGTGGACGGCACTCGGCCCGATCCTCGCGCTCGTCGCGACGGGGCTGCTCCTGCTGGGCTGGGACACCGTCTTCCCGAACCGGCGGACGAACACCGAGCTCTCGGTCATCGCGGCGGTCGGCGCGCTGGTCACGCTGGCGCTGTCCGGCTGGTACCTCGCGGCCGGAACCGGACAACCGGCAACCGGCGGCGCGATCACCCTCTTCGCTGAGGCGATCACGATCGACGGGCTCGCGCTGTTCTTCACCGCGATCGTGGCCGTCGTGACGGCGCTCGTCGCCGTCGCCAGCCGCGATTACCTGGACGACCACGAGACGCCGGGCGAGTTCTACTCGCTCGTCGTCCTCGCGGCGGCAGGGATGGCGCTGTTGGCGTCCGCGAGCTCGCTGGCGACGATCTTCGTCGCGCTCGAGATGGTCTCGCTACCCTCCTACGCGCTCGTCGCGTACCTCAAGGAGGACCGAGGCAGCGTCGAGGCCGGGATGAAGTACTTCCTCGTCGGGGCCGTCTCCTCGGCGATCTTCGTCTTCGGCATCTCGCTCGTCTACGCCGCGACCGGCTCGCTGGTCCTGAGCGACGTCGCCGCCGCGTTCGGCGACCTCGACGATCTCGCCGGCGTTGCCGGCGTCGGCGTGGTGATGATGATCGCCGGGTTCGCGTTCAAGACTGCCTCCGTCCCCGTCCACTTCTGGGCGCCGGAGGTCTACGAGGGCGCGCCCGCACCCGTGAGCGCGTTCCTCTCGTCGGCCTCGAAGGCGGCCGGCTTCGCGGTCGCCTTCCGGGTGTTCACCGAGGCGTTCCCGATCGCGGACGCCGTGGCGGTCGGCATCGACTGGCCGCTCGTCTTCGCCGTGCTCGCGGTCCTCACGATGACGCTCGGAAACTTCGCGGCGGCCGTTCAGACCGAGGTCAAGCGGATGCTGGCGTACTCCTCGATCGGCCACGCCGGCTACGCGCTCATCGGCCTCGCCGCGCTGTCGGCCGGCGGCAGCCACAACGGCGCCGTGATGGGTGCCTCGATGGCGCACCTGTTCGTCTACGGCTTTATGAACACCGGCGCGTTCCTGTTCATCGCGATGGTCGAGCGCTGGGGCGTCGGCCGGACCTTCGAGGACTACGCTGGCCTCGGTTCGGTGGCCCCGATGGCTTCCGTGGCGATGACGGTGTTCATGTTCTCGCTTGCGGGGCTGCCCCCGTTCGGCGGGTTCTTCTCGAAGTACTTCCTGTTTGCCGGCGCCGTCTTCAACGGCTTCTGGTGGCTCGCCGCGATCGGCGCGCTCAACAGCGTGCTCTCGCTGTACTACTACAGCCGCGTCGTGAAGGCGCTCTGGATCGAGGAGCCGACGGACGCGCTGTCGGCGGTGGACTCGCGACCGACCGCGCTTTACGGCGCCGTGATCGTCGCCGCGGTCGCGACCGTGGTCGTGCTGCCCGGCTTCGGGCCGGTCATCGAGACCGCTGAGGCCGCCGCCACGGCGCTGTTCGGCTGAGCTGACAGCCGTCCACCATCTCCCGGACGGCACGTTTCTCGGACGGCACCGTTTTATCCGCGGGTCCCACAGAACCGGTGTAATGGTTCGGCGCCTCGTGTTGGGTTGTAGCGGCGTCGGGCACACGCTCATCGAACATGCCCGGCAGCGCCGCGGCGACGTCTACGTCATCACCGACGACACCGGCTGGGTGACGACGCTTCGGGAGTCGAACGTGCCGGCGACGGAGGCCGATCCCGCCGACGCGACGGCCTATCCCGAGCGTGCCGACGTCGTGGTGTGTGCGGCCGACGACGCCGACCGGAACCTGGCGGCTGCCCGCACCGCACGCCGAGCGTATCCGGCGGCAACCCTGATCGCGTACGTGGGCGTCGAGGCCGACGCCGCAACCCGTGAGTTGATCGTGGCGACCGTCGATCGCTGTATCGATCCCGTGTCGTCGCTCACCCAGCGCGTGTTGGAGGTTGTCGATGCGGACGCCGACGAACGCATCGTCTCGCTCGTTGAGACCATCCGGTCGCTGTCGGGGCCGCTCGCGGTGGTCACACACGACAACCCCGATCCCGACGCCATCGCAGCGGCGATCGGACTCACACGCGTCGCCGACGCCGTGGGCGTGGACGCCGACGCCTGCTACGGCGGTGAGATATCCCATCAGGAGAACCGCGCGCTCGTCAACTTGCTCGACATCCGGTTGCGGCACCTTGAATCGGTGGACCTCGCCGATTACGGTGGGATCGCGCTCGTCGACCATTCGCGTCCGGGGATCAACGATAGCCTTCCGACGGACACCGATGTCGACATCGTGATCGACCACCATCCCCCCCGGGGGCCAGTCGAGGCGCGGTACATCGATGTCCGGCCGGACCTCGGCGCGACGAGCACGCAGATCGCCCAGTATCTCGACCGGCTCGGGATCGAGCCCGATGAACGGATCGCGACCGCGCTGCTGTACGGGATCCGGATCGATACGCGGGACTTCACGCGAGAGGTGGCGATCGCGGACATCGAGGCCGCCGCAGCGATCCTCGGGGCGGCCAACGTCGAGACGCTCGAACGCGTCGAGACGCCGACGGTGAGCCCCGAGACGTTCGAGACGCTCGCGCGGGCGATCCGCGAACGCGAACTCGAGGGGTCGGTCGTCGCCTCCTGTGTCGGCGAGATCGCCGACCGGGACACGCTCTCGCAGGCCGCCGAACGGCTCCTCGATATGGAGGGCGTCACCGTCACCTTCGTCTACGGCTTCCTCGACGACACGATCTACGCCTCCGCGCGGGCCCGCGGGGCCGACGTCGATCTGGGCGAGACCCTTCGGGACGCGCTCGGCCAGATCGGGTCGGCCGGCGGTCACGCGGATATGGCCGGCGCACAGATCCCGCTTGGCATCCTCGGCGCGGTGGAGGGTGATTCGACCGACTCGCTCGTCGATGTCGTTCGCGAGAGCATCTCCGGTCGATTCTTCGAGACGATCGCCGACGCTCCGGCCCCGCCGACGGCGGACGTCGACCTTGCCAGGGTGCCGGCCCCCGCCGACGAAGGCGGGGAGCACGGAGAGTCTGATGCGGAGGCCGCCGTCGTCGGGGATGGAAGTGAGGACGGTGCCGATGAGGATGCGAACGTCGACAGCGAGAATTCGGACGTGGGCGGCGGGAATTCGGACGTGGACGGCGAGAATCCGGACGCCGACTCGGAGTGATCCACCCCAAGTGATTCGGCTC
The DNA here is from genome assembly GCF_029889855.1 of Halopenitus sp. POP-27. NCBI lineage: Archaea > Methanobacteriati > Methanobacteriota > Halobacteria > Halobacteriales > Haloferacaceae > Halopenitus > Halopenitus sp. POP-27. The sequence goes on from NZ_JARANU010000014.1 coordinate 22,386, forward strand.
CGCGGTGGTCGTCAGTACTCCTCGTAGGCGAGGTTCATCATCCACTGGGAGAACGCATCGGACTGGGGGTCGATCTCCTCCTCACCGATGAACGGGGAGAGTATATCGCCCGCCATCAACAACGAGAAATCGAGATCGCGCGCGCTCGGCTCGAGGAAGTAGGTGTTGTGTCCATCATAGACCGTCTCCTCACGCTCGATGAGGTCTGCTTCCGCCAGCGCTTCGGCGATGCGGCTGCCCTTTCGCGAGGAGACGTCGAGTTCCTTCCAGAAGTCGCTCTGATGGATGCCGCCGGTCTCGCGGATGAGCTCGAGTCCGGCGCGTTCATCCGCCGAGAGATCGGCCTCGAGTTCGGACACGCTCATACCCGTCCGTGGGCCCGCGACTCGCTTAAAGGTGGCTTTCGCCGCCCGCGTTCGCGGTCGCCTCGGCGAACCCCGGCGGAACGGCGATCGGATCGTAGGCGGCCGTACACGGCGGGCCGTCCGCATACCGGAACGCCGGATCGTCCCCGGTTCGGACGAGGGTACTCGATCGAGTGCCGAACGTCTCGCCGTGTATGCAGACGTCGACGTCGTGGTCGCCGAGCGTCTCGCCGAGCCGATCGAGCCATGCGGTCGCCGACTCGCCGGGCTTGGGGCGGGCCCGCTCGGCCATCGCACGCGCCGACGTCCGCTGTCGGGTTCCGGCGTCCGATCGTCGGTCTGGGATCGCGAACCGTGGGCGCCCGTTGATCACGCCGCCGACGTTGCGGAGGACGTGCACCCCGGGATCGAGCCGCCTCACGCGCAGCCGGCCGTCGTTGACGAGGAGGAACGCGGCGGCCGAGTCGGCAAGAACCAGCGAGAAGCCGGCGTATGACCGGCCGTGATCCTCGATCTCGGCACGAACGTGAGAAACTGCCTCCCGGGCGGTGGCACGGTCGAGGCAGTCGTCGACCAACAGCCCTCTGGACCGGTCCCCGTCGATCGGTGTCGCGAGCCAGCGGTTGGTGAGCAGGACGTACAGGCCCGTCTCAGTCAGCCCCATCCACGTGCCGCCGGCCTCCCGGTCCCGCGGCGCGATGACCGCCGGCGACCGGTCGGGGCGGAGCTGTGGCGGCTCGGCGGGACGGTCCAGCTGCTCGTCCCTGTTCGCCCCGGCAGCGATCGGCGTTCCCGGGAAGACGTGCCAGGCGAGTGCGAGCGTACACACGTCGTGTCCTCGACGGGCAACCGGCAAAAACCGTCCGGTGGATCCGGGCGTCCCGCCCGGGTCCGCGTCCTCGCTTCGGGGTCCCGGGACCGACACGGTCCGCGTCGCCGACAGCGCAACCTCTTTGGCTCACGGCGACGTACCCGGTGGTATGACGTTCACACCCGACAGCGAGGCCACGAGCGAGGAGGTCGAATCCCGCGTCGCCGAGACGATCGCGGACAACGACGTCGTGCTCTTCATGAAGGGAAACCGGTTGATGCCCCAGTGTGGCTACTCCAAGCGCGCCGTCGCGCTGATCGCCGACCACGTCGACGAGTTCGAGACGGTCGACGTTCTGCCGGCGCTGCCGGAATACCGGGCGGCGCTGTCGGAGCGCAGCGAGTGGGAGACGATCCCCCAGACGTTCGTCGACGGCGAGTTCGTCGGCGGTAGCGACGTGCTCGCCGAACTCGAGGAGCGCGGTGAACTCGCCGATGCGCTGACGACGACGTAGTTCGACGCCCGCCGAGATTCGATCGTGGTGAGTAGTCACCGTGGTACCTCTCCATCCCGCTGCAGTCCCCGGATCCAGCAAAGGGTAGACCCTATAAGGCTCGGTCCCCTACCGATCAGCAGGTACAGTCGCAGTGTCGGCGCTGTGACGAACCATCATCCATTCCCCCCATTTCAATCATGTCAGGCTGCGTGTTCCGACTCCATTCGACGCTCGAACTGCCACTCGAGGACGTAGAGGATCACTTCGACAGCGATCCGGAGCTGCCCCCGGAGATCGACGATGTCGAGATCACTCGCCGCAACAACACGCTGATACTCAAGGCCGTCTCCGACGACGAGAGCATCAGCAAGTATACACCGACCGCCCAGCTCAAGGCGTCGGTCACCGAGACACGGGTCTACGAGGAGGAACCGCCGCGGGCCGGCGGTCCCCAGTGGATGGACGATGAGGAGGAGGAGATTCCCTCCGAACTCGTCGAGTTCGCCTGTTTCAAAGGCGACCGCGAGACGGTGTTACAGAACACGGCGCTGCAGTATCCGATGTTCCTCGTGTTGCGTGACATCGCGCTGAAGGCCGAAAAGGGAACGCTCACGGCGATCACCAACACTGATGACGAACTCCACGCGACGCGGATCGTCGAGGGCGAGGAACGGCCCGCCACCGTCGAGGTCGTCGAAAACCCGCAGGGCAACGGCGAGGGCAGCGGCGGCGTCAACTGGCGCGACAACGAGTTCATTTCCGAGTAGCGATCCCGAAACCGCGGTACCGTCGTCGGTTCGTCGAGTCGTCCGCCCCGTTCACTGACTCACAGCCACGGGTTCCGTCCCCCGAGCACGGACACAGTACTTCGACCGTCGTCAGTCCTCGGAAGAGTTTCGTCTCCTGAAAAGTTTCGTCTCCGGAGCGGTCGTCTCCCCGAAACGCCTCACACGACTCCGGCGATCCCGAGCGCCTCGAGGAGCGGCACGCCGGCGGCGATCGACCCGAGTACGTAGCCGCCGATGGCGCCGCCGTTCAACAGCGGGAGGCCGGCGTGCGCCCGGCCGCGAAGCACCCACCGGAGCAACACGACCAGCCCGAGAAAGACCCCGCCCATCGCGAACAGCGCCGGGAGGTTGAGGCCGACGATCGGCACGTCCAGGCTCGCTGCCGGCGAGAACCTCGCCGCGCTCGCGACCAACACCGCCGGAATGACCGCATCGCCCAAGCCGATGAAGAAGGCGTCGCGACCCTCGTCGTCGGTGGTGGCGGTATCGCCGGCATCGGTGGCGTCGGCGTCGCGATCGATGTCGGCATCGACCTCGGCGTCGGCATCGGTCTCGTCGACCGTGTCCCCGTCGTCGTGAACGTCCGCCGCGCCGGAGAAATCGTCCGCGAGCAACGAGTAGGACAGCGACAGCGGGATCACGAGGATGACGGGAATCCGCAGGTCCATCACCCCTTCCGCCAGCGAGAGCATGTGCTCGGTCCCGTAGACCGAGATCGCGTCGTAGACGGCCAGCACGCTCAACAGCAGCAGGGCCGGCAGGATGCCGAAGGAGATGCCGAACAGTCCCGCCGCGCCGGCGCCCATCAACACGCCGGCGACGTCGATCACGTACCACTCGGGGTGGACGAGCAGCGCGATCGACACCGCCACAGACAGGCCGATCGCAAGCACCGGGGGCACGAGCGCGGCGAAGACGTACCACGCCAACAGGCCGGCGCTGCCGACGATCACGTACCGGACCAGCTGGTCGAGTTCGAAGCGGAACGCCGCAAGCATCAGTCCGGTCGCGACCAGGATCGCGGCGATGTATGCGAGGGAGTTCGTCGGATCCTGGGGGTTCTCGACGGGTTGGTAGCCCTGTTCGACGAACTCGGGAACGAGCACGAGCGCCCCGAGCTGCACGAGGAGGAACAGGAGGACGGCCACCGCCATCCCGCGGAGCTCGCGTGGCGTCATCGGGCGTACAGCGTCCCCCCGACGAGCGCGGCGAGCGTGATCCCGTCGTTCGGCGTCACCGCCACGTAGGGGCGGTCGACCGGGCCGAACACGTCCACCACGCGCCCGACGGTCGACAGCGAATCGTCGATCACGACCTCGCCGATCGACGGCGGATCCTCGCCGTCCCCGCCGCGAGCGATCGCCAGTCCCTGCGCCGTTCGCACGACGCTGCCGACGCGTTTCACGAGTCGTCCCGCAGGAGGCCGACGTAGGCGGCGACGGCCTGCACGAGGTCGTTCTTCGTCGTGTCCTCGGTGCCCTGTGCGAGGACCCGCCCGCGCGGTTCGTACTCGCGGGAGTAGGTGACGTCGCGTTCGATCACGGCGTCGTAGCCGATCTGCTGGACCGCCTGGGCGATCTCGTCGACGGTCGGGTTCGACAGCGCCTCCTCGGCGGCGACGCGGCGGCCCTTCGAGCGGGACAGCTCCGCGTCGAGGTAGGCGGGATAGATGACGTTCTCGACCATATCGATCCGCCGGGCCCGGCCCGTAAGGTCGTTTCGACTGCCGAGACGCGAGGGGAGGTGGGACGGACACACGGACGGAAACGGGACGACGGAACCGGTTAGCGCGAACGTCGCGGCGCCGGATCCCCGTCGTCCTCCGCGTCCCTCGGATCGGAGAGCGCGTCGACGACGTCATCGACGCCGAACAGGCGGAGATCGTCGCGGTCCGCGGCTGCTTCTTCGACGGATGCGGTGAATCCACTTCGCGAAAAGAGTGCGTACCGTTCAGTGCGCTCGCTGCCGTCTCGAGGCGACCAGCGAAGCGCGTCGGCGTGTGACTGAAGCGACGCCAGCGCGTCGTAGCTGAGCGGCGACTGTTGGAACTTGCATTCACCGACGATCAGCGTCTCTCCGACGGTCAGCCCGACGACGTCGATCTCGTGTTCGCCGTACCACCATCCACCGACGTCGGCGATCGTGTACTCGGGATAGAGGGATCGGAGCGCGGACCCACAGAGGTCCTCGAACGACCGGCTCAGGAAGTCCGGGAGCGCCGGTTCGATGAGCGCCTCGAAGGCGTCGGCACCCAACCCCGCGTACCGGTCGCCGGTTCCGTAGACGAATCGGAACCAGAACCTGAAAAACGGGTCCCGGATCCGGTACCGACTGCGTTTGCTCCGCTCCTTCCGTTCCGTCACCGGGACGTGCTGGCCCACGAGCCGGAGCCTATCGAGTCGACCGAGGTACTTCGAGAGCTGGTTGTAGTCAATTCCGGTCGCCCCGGCGATCTCGTTCCGGGTGGTGTTTCCGCCGGCGATCGCCTCGAGGATCGAGAAGTACCGCGTCGGCTCCGTGAGTTCCATTCGGAGAACGTAATCGGGTTCATCGTGCAGCGTGCCGTGTCGTGAGAGGATGGTCCGCTGGACGGTCTCCGCGAGCGACGTCTCGGCAGAGACCTCCTCGAGGTAGTAGGGAACGCCGCCGAAGATGCCCCACGTCCGTACCTTGTCGGTCGGCGAGAACCCATCGTCGAAAAACGACATCGCGGCGTCGAAGGGGAGCTGTCCGACGTCGAGCGTGAGCGACGATCGACCGTAGAGCGGACTGTTGCCGAGGAGCGCGGCCTCCTCCATCATACTGATCGATGACCCGACGAGAACGAACGTTGCGGCCGAATCGTCGAGCTCGTGATCGAACATCGCTTGGAGCACGGACGGAAGGCTCTCGTCCTCCGCGATGAGGTACGGAAACTCGTCGAGAACGACGATCGCGTCCTGATCGGCGAGATAGCCCAAGACCGCCTCCCAGTCCTCCCTGATCCGCGTCACTCCCGGATACGTCTCCGCCGCCGTTTCGATGAACTGTTCGAGCTGGAGCGCGCTCGTCTTCTGTTTCGCCTGATACACCACAGCGTCGTCGATCCCCTCCAGTGACTCCCTGACGAGCGCCGTTTTTCCGAGTCGACGACGGCCGAATATCACCGCGAGTTCGGCTTCACTCGAGTCGTAGCAATCCCGGAGCCGAGCCAGTTCCTCGGTTCGATTCACGAACGTGGCCATATCGCGTCATCGGCGGCGACCGGGATAGCCCTTCCGATGATCGTACTTCAAAGTATCATACTTTAAAATATGATACTCTGAAGTATCATACTTTGAAGTATCATCTTGGTCCGGACGGCAGCGCCGATCGGCGTGTCACGATACGGCGATGCACGACCAGCCGACGTCCCGTCACCGGTCACATCCCCGGGATCGGCTACTCACGCCCGCCGCCGCGGGCGCGGGCCACGAGCGCCGTCGCGATCAGCGCGACCGTGGCGACGACCGGTCCGAACCCGGGCGTCTCGTTGCTCGTGGCCGTCCCGTTGTCGTCGTCACCGTCCTCGGTCGCGGGAGCCGTGGTAGCTGGAGTCGCGGTCGCGGCGCCCTCGGCCGTCCGATCAGCCTGGAGCTGTGCCGAGACGTTCTCGACGGTGTAGACCACGCTCCGTGGAGCGGGCTGGTTGACCCATTGGACGTCGACGTGGATGGTGTTGTTCTCACGACCGGCGGTCGTGAGGGAGTACGGTTCCTCGTTGACGATGTCGGTGTCGCGGTCGGTGATCAGGAGATACTTGGGGTCCAGCTGAAGAACCACCTCATCGGAGAGCTGGGGATACCCCGTGTGATTTCGAGCCGCGACGTTCTGGGCGCCCGCCACCGAGAGCATCTCCGAGATGAACGTGTCGCCGGCGGCGACGTACCCACTACCGAGGGGATAGAGGATCGTCGGGCGTTCGTCCGCCGCGACCGAAAGTTGTGACTCCTCGACGCGTTCGTTCATCCAGGCGTTCGTCTCGGCGGCCCCTTCGCAGTTACCCGTGAGCCGGCCGATCGTCGTCGTCTTGTCGGCGATGTCCTCGATGGTATGGGCTCGCGGCAGATGGAAGACCGGGAGTCCCACTCGTCGGAGCTTAGCGAGCTGGTCACTGTCGGTCGAGTTCGGGACCAACACGAGGTCGGGCTGAGTTCCCTGAACCTTCTCGATCGAGACGCCGAACTCCGAGGAGACGTCCCTCCGTTCCTCTGCACCCTCCAAATAGGACGCATACCGCGTTACCCCGACGACCTGCTCCCGGCCGCCGATCTCCCACATCGTCTGGGCGGCCGAGGGGTTCGTCGTCGTCACGCGCTCGGGGCGCTCCTCGAGCCGGAGCGTCTCCCCGGAGGCGTCGGTCAGCTCGACGGGAAACGAACAGGCGTCGGCGTCGGTCTCGGCGTCGGCGCCGGCGCCGGCGTCCGCGGTGGCCGTCTGCAGCTGTGCCCCGTCCACGGTCGGCGATCCCTGTGCTGCGACGGGCGCCGCGACCCCGGCACACAGGAGGACGGCGACGAGGCTCGCGACGAGTATCGATCGTGGTCGCATGGCGGTCCTCGGCCGTAGCCCAATAAATATTTACCTACTGCAAGCCGGTTTGAGAACGAATGAGGGTCGCGGCGCGGACGGCGAGCTGGTGTCTGGGACTGGCGGGGCTGCTCGCCGCCGCCGTCACGGTCAGCGCCGCGCTCGGCCCGGTTCGGGTCCCGCCCGTCGAGGTCACGAAGGTGCTGTTGAACGCGCTCGCCGTGCCGGTCGGCGCGGAGGTCGGGATGCGTTCGATGCCCGGTCCCCTGTTCGTGCCCGCGATCGAGTTGCGCTACGTCTCGCCGTTCGCGTATCCAGTCGCGGACCTCCACCGGCAGATCGTCGTCGCGATCCGCCTGCCCCGGATCCTGCTTGCGGCGGTCGTCGGCTTTGCGCTTGCGGCGGCGGGAACGGTGATGCAGGGGTTCTTCCGGAACCCGATGGCCGACCCGTCGATCATCGGCGTCTCATCGGGGGCCGCGGTCGGCGCCGTCGCCTTCATCGTCGCGCCGGCGATGCTCCCCGGGTGGCTCCACTGGATGGGGCTGCAGGGGATGGCCTTCCTCGGCGCGCTCGCGGCAGCCTTCGGCGTCTACGCGATCGCGACGCGGAACGGCCGCACCCCGGTCGCGACCCTCCTGCTTGCGGGGGTGGCCGTCCAGACGTTCCTCGGCGCGGTCGTCTCGTACCTCCAGCTACAGGCCGAGGAGAGCCTCCGACAGGTCGTCGGGTGGCTGATGGGCCACCTCGCGGGCGCGAGCTGGGCGGAGGTACGCGTCACGCTCGTGGTCGTGCCGGTCCTGTTCGCGGTCCTGCTCGTGTACGCTCGCGACCTCAACGTCCTCCTGCTCGGCGAGGAGGAGGCACGCGGACTCGGGATCGCCGTCGAGCGCACGAAGCGGATCCTGCTGGGCGTCTCCGCGCTGATCACGGCGGCCGGCGTGGCCGTCACCGGCGTGATCGGCTTCGTCGGCCTGATCGTGCCCCATATGCTCCGGCTCGTCGTCGGACCCGACCACCGGATCCTCCTCCCGACGGCCGCCCTGGCGGGGGGCTCCTTCCTCGTGATCGCGGACACGGTCGCCCGGATCGGCAGCGCCGAGCTCCCGGTCGGCGTGGTGACCGCCGCGGTGGGCGCGCCCTTCTTCCTGTTCCTGCTCCGGAAGCGGGAGGTGCACGAGCTGTGAGCCGGGGTCACGGAGTCCGGGCCGAGATGAACGACGAGGTGGACGCCGACGACGGGTCGGATGTCGGCGACCAGTCGAACGCCGATGACGAGGCGAACGCCGACGACGCGCGACCGTACCTCGAGGCGACTGACGTGACCGTCTCCATCGGCGGCGCGACCGTGCTCGAGGGAGTCGATCTGGCGGTCGAGGCGGGCTCGTTCCTCGGCGTGGTCGGGCCCAACGGCGCCGGCAAGACCACGCTCCTGCGCACGCTTCGGGGCAGTCTGGCGCCGGACCGCGGTCGCGTCCGCGTCGACGACGAGGACCTCACGAACCGCTCCGCCCGGGCGGTCGCCAGGCGCGTGGCATCGGTGCCGCAGGACACCGTCCTCTCGTTCGACTTTTCGGTCGAACAGGTCGTCGGGATGGGCCGAACCCCCCACCGATCGCGGTTCGCGACCGCGGACGCGGCCGACCGCGAGGCCGTCGCCGACGCGATGGCGACGACCGACACCGCGCGCTTTGCGGATCGCTCCGTCGGGACGCTCTCGGGCGGGGAGCGCCAGCGCGTGCTGCTGGCCCGCGCGCTCGCCCAGGAGACCCCCGTGCTCCTCCTTGATGAGCCCACCGGTAGCCTCGACGTCAACCACACCGTCGAGACCCTTGCGCTCGTCCGCGATCTCGTCGAGGCGGGGAAGACGGTCGTCGCCGCGATCCACGACCTCAACATCGCGGCGCGGTACTGCGACGAGCTCCTGCTGCTCGCGGACGGACGCGTTCGGTCGGTCGGCACCCCCGAAGCCGTCCTCTCCGAGCCCGCCCTGCGGGACGCCTTCGACGCCCGGACCGTCGTCACCGAACAGCCGGGATCGACCGCGCCGCTCGTCACCGCGCTGCCCGACCACGACCCGGACGCTGCAAGCCGCCGCGTTCACGTCGTCGGCACCGGACAGCAGGCGGCGACCGCGGTCGGCGTCCTCGTCGCGGCCGGCCACGAGGTGAGCGTCGGCGTCGTCCCGGCGGGCGACGCGGCCGCCGAACGCGCTCGCGAGATCGGCGCCGACCCGGTCACCGTTCCACCCTTCGCCGGGGTGTCGGACGACGCCGCTGCGGCCGCCACCGACCGCGCCGCGGCGGCCGACGTGACGGTCGTGGTTGGCCCCCCGGCAACCGACAATCACCGGGTCGCGACCGTGCTCCCGGACTCGCGGCGCGTCGTGATCGACGCTCCCGGGATCGAGGGACGGGAGGCGTCTCTCGAGGGACTCGGCGACGCCATCGAGCTGATCGGAGCAGGGAAGGAAAGCGGTGCAGGTGACGCGGATGAGGCGGATGGGGTTGAGAGGACGGACGGGATGGAGGAGGGAAAGGCGGATCAGGCGAATCGAACGAACGATCGATGACCCGTCACCGGATCGCTTCGTCGGGAACTGACGGTTGACCGTCAGTCCACTCGAGCGCATTGAGCAGGACGACGAGGTCATCGAGTCGCTGATCGAAGACGTTCAGCGGGTGTTCATCCCGGAACGTCGCCGTCGCTCGTTGGATCGTCTCATCACGATGATCGATCTGAAAGTGGCACGGGCCCAGATCGGGATGGGTCTCGTCCTGGTGCCAGCCGATCAGCAGGTCCCGCTCCGACTCGATCCACTGGATCGCGTAGTAGTCGTGTTCGGCGGTCGCCGGGAAATCGAAAGACACCTGCAGTTCCACCGTGTCGATGGGATACGACTGGCCGAGGAACCCCGACGGGGAGAGGGCGGCTCGGACGCCGACCTTGTTTCCGGAGGAGGTGTGATACCACACCTGCTCGATCGGGGAGTCCGCTGCGGGAACCTGCGTCCGGAGTTGGTTGTGCAACCGGCCCAGAAGCGTCCGTTTGTCGAGGTTCGCCCGATTCGCGAGAAAGACCATCGATCCCCCTACTGTGAGAGCGAAACCGAGGTGTTCGAGGGACCGTCCCATTCGGGTGAAAGCGAGCGCGCATCGTCGTAGAGTTCGAGTGCGTGAGCAACCAAGCGCTTGTTGTCCGCATACCGCTCCCACTCGCGAAGCACGCGGTTGCGTTCACGGATCGATTCGCCGTCGAGGTCGGCGTCAACATCGGCGATCGTCGCTTCCAACTCCGACCGGGAGCTGACGCCGTATTCGGCCTTCCACTCGTCGATCGCCGTCTGGATGGCCGCGACCTCCTCACGGAGTTCCTCGCGGGTATGGTCGTTTATCAACTCCGTCACCGCCGTGAGATACCGTCGTTGGTAGTTCGGCGCGTACTTCGTATGTCCGTCGTCTCCCTCGAAGGCGTGGATTTGCCCGAACTCGACGAGCATCTCCAGTTCGTCCTTCGCCGTTTGCCACGAGGAGACCTGGGCCTGATCGCGAATCCACTCCACGGACCGCGGTTGTGTAAGCGTCGTCGCGATCTTCCTGACACGCTCGCGGGCTGAGAGATCGTGGCTCCACGAGGTGAGGCCGGACTCGGGCATACGTGCTGGTAGTCTTCGACATCTATTATATCTTTGGAGCGATCTCGAATATACGAGATTCAGGGTCGGAACACGGGTTGCTCCGTTCCTCGGCGCGACCGACCACGCTCACCGTCGCCGAACGCGGATCGACGTCGCGACCGACTCCGGGAGGCTCTGTTCGCCGTCCGGCGTCCGAACAGTGACCATCCCGAAAGGGGCGACGTCGACGACATCGAGCTCGGTGTCTGGCGTGATCCCGGCGTCGGCGAGGTACTCGAGCTCGTCCTCGTCGCGGTCGGACACGCGGGCGACGACGACGGTCTCGCCGGCCTCACAGTCGGCGAGACGGACCGAGTCGTCGGTGACCGGCTCGAGGTCGGCGCCGGGGATGGGGTCGCCGTGGGGGTCGACCTCGGGGTCGCCCAGCGCCGCGGCCACCCGCCGCTCGAACGCCTCGGAGATGTGGTGTTCGAGCCGGTCGGCCTCCTCGTGGACCTCGCTCCAGTCGTAATCGAGCTGCTCGGCGAGGAACGCCTCGATCAGGCGGTGATGACGGATCACCTCGAGCGCGACCGCCTCCCCCTCCGGTGTGAGCTCGACGCCGGTGTACGGTTCCCGCTCCAGGAGCCCGCGCTCGGCGAGCTTGCCGAGCATGTCGGTGACCGTCGGCGCCGTTTTGTCGACCTCCGCGGCGATCGCCGAGGTGGACACCGGCGGACCGTCCTCGGTCTGGAGGACGTAGATCGCCTTCAGATAATCCTCCATCACGTCGCTGAGCATCGATCCGGTGTTGCGGATCGGCGGGGAAATAGCTACGGATCCGTCCGGTCGGAATCGGTCCGGTCGTCCACTCCGCGGCGACCGCCACCGCCCTCACTCCGCGGCGACCACGATCGGATCACTCCGCGTTCGCGTCGCGAGCGCCCTCGACGGTCTCCCGAACCGCGTCACAGCCCTCCTCGTGGAGGAGGTCGCCGACGACGACGACGTCGGCGTGAGCGCCCATCTCGTTGGCAGTCTCGTAGTCGTGGACGCCGCCGCCGTAAAAGAGGGTGGCCGAGTCGAGCGCGTCGGCCGCGGCGGCGACGGTTTCGGGGTCGCCGAAGGTGCCGGAGTACTCGAGGTAGACGATCTCCTGGCCGAACATCTTCTCGGCGATACGGGCGTAGGCGGTCACGTCATCCGCCGTGAGATCACAGTCCGCGTCGGTGTACTCGGCGACGGACGCCTCCGGGTTCAACACGATGTACGCCTCGGTGGTGGTACGGTCCCAGTCGAGGCCGTCCTCGATGCGCACCCACTCGGCGTGGGCGCCGACGATCCAGAAGGGGTCGGCGGCGTTGAACACAGTGGGGATGAGGTAGCCGTCAAGCGCCGGCGAGTCGACGACGACGGCCGGGTTCGACGGCTCCTGATACAGGGCGACGTCCTGGTCCGCGCAGGCGTCGATCACGCGTTGCATCTTCTCCTCGGTCATCCCGAGGGTCCCCCCGATCTCGATCGCGTCCGTTCCGGTTGCGGCGACGTCCTCGAACGTCTCGTCCCCGTACAGCTCCTTGTCGGGATCGACTTTGAGAACGTGATCCCACTCCGCCCACGGATTCGTCATTATACGGAGCCACACCGGCGCGATGTAAAAAGCAAGCGATGACTCGGTTCGACTGGCCGGGACAGATGGGATCCGGACGCCGGTCGCCGTCGACGGACGCCGTCGCCGATGGCCGGTCTCGTCGCCGACTATTGGCCGGTCACGTCCGAGACGATGTCCTCGAGGATCTCCTCCTCCTCGTCCGGCCCCGCTTCCGTCGCCTCCGCTTCGTCCTCGCCGGTGTCGGCGTCGGAATCATCGGTTGCCGTCCCGACGTCGGGGTCCGCCTGCCACTCGCGAACCGTGTCGGCGCCGACGCCGTCGACACGCTCTGCGAGGTCGTCCGCGTCGGCGGTTGCGAGCGCCTCGACGCCGTCGACCCCGGCGTCAGCCAGCTTCTCCGCGGTCTTCTCGCCGATCCCGTCGATCGCCTGGAGCTCGGAGCCGTGCTCGCGGGCCTGGAACTCCCGGTAGTTGCAGATCGGACAGCCGAGCTCCCAGGGCTCATCGCCCGAGTGGACCCGGAGGTGTGGCAGGTCGTGTTCCTCGCAAGTCTCGTCGGTGATCTCGATCTCGCCGCGGCGCGGAAGCGGCAGCGAGTACTCACAGTCGGGATAGCGCGTACACCCGACCAGCCGGGAGCCGGAGCGGAGCTGCTTGATCGCGAGCTCTCCTCCCTCGGTGTCGCCACACTCCGGACAGTCACCGATGACCGTGTCCTCGGTCGCGTCCGCCTCGTCGGCCTGACACTGCGGGCAGCCGTGGACGAACGTCTTCCGCCCGGCGAGCATCTTCACGTGGTGGAGGTCGTGGTCCTCGCAGGTCTCCTCGAGGATGAGCGGCTTGCCCGTCGAGGGCAGCGGGAGCGTGTACTCGCAGTCGGGGTAGCCGTCACACCCCACGAAGTGGGAGCCGTACCGGGACTTCCTGACGAGCAGGTCGGCGCCGCACTCGGGACACGGACCCAGCCGCTTGTCCGCCTTGAGCGACGTCCGGAGGTGGTCGCCGACCTCCTCGCGGGAGTCGCCGAGTTCCTCGAAGACGGCCGACAGCACCTCGCGTGATTCGGCGGTCACGTCCTCGTAGTCGGCCTCGCCGGCGGCGATCGCCTGCATGTCCGCCTCGAGCTGGGCGGTCATATCCTCGGAGACGATCCGGTCGGCGAACTCCTCGGCGGCCTCGACGACCGCCTCCGCGAGCTTGGTGGGTCGGGGCGGGTCGTTCTCGATGTAGCCGCGGTCGTAGAGCTTCTCGATCGTGTTGTGTCGGGTCGCCTTGGTCCCGACGCCCCGCGACTCCATCTCCTCGATGAGCCGGGACTGGCCGTACCGCCGCGGGGGCTGGGTCTCCTTGCCCTCGAGCTCCCGGTCGGTCAGCGCGAGCTCCTCGCCGACCTCGACGTCGGGAACGATCGTCTCGCTCGAGGACCGATAGGGGTAGACGTCGTGGTACCCCGGCTCGAGCAGGCGCTTGCCGTTCGCCTTCAGCCGGAGCCCGCCGTCGGCCGCCAGGGAGGGTTCCTGTCCGGACTCCGCCGCTTCGGGGTCCCGAAGGGCGGATCGGGAATCGGCCCCGGCGGCGATCGCGGTCGCCTCGCCGTTCGCGAGCGCGACCACGCGGAGGTGCTCCCAGGTGGCCGCCGGCGCGCAGGTGGCGAAGAAGCGGCGCACGACCAGCTCGTAGACCTCCCACTCGTCGTCGGAGAGGTCCGACGCCGCGGGGATCTCGCCGGTCGGATGGATCGGCGGGTGGTCGGTCGTCTCCTCGTCACCCTCGGTCGGCTCGATCTCCTCTCGGTCGAGCAGCGCATCGGCGTCGTCGCCGAAACCGGTGTCGAGGAAGGCTTCGAGCAGCTCGCGCGGGTCCAGGTCGTCGGGGTAGACGGTGTTGTCGGTCCGCGGGTAGGTGACGTACCCCGCGGTGTACAGGTCCTCGGCGATCGACATCGCGCGCTGGGCGCCGTACCCCAGAGATCCGGCGGCGCGGATGAACTGCGTCGTGTTGAACGGCGCCGGCGGGTCGTCGGTGCGGGTTCGTCGTCGGACGTCGTCGACGGCCGCACCGTCGGCCGCATCGAGGGCCCGCGAGAGGGTTTCGGCGGCGTCCTCGTCCCAGATCCGGTCCGCCTCGTTGCCGTCGGCGTCCAGCAGGAAGTAGCTCGCCTCGAAGGGGTCGCCGCCGGATTTGGTGAGGTTCCCCGACAGCTCCCAGTAGGATTCGGGGTCGAACGCCTGGATCTCGCGTTCCCGGTCGACGATCAGCTTGAGCGTCGGGCCCTGCACCCGGCCCACCGAGATGAAGTCGTCGCCGAGTTGGCCCGCCGACAGCGAGAGGAACCGGGTGAGCGCGGCACCCCACATCAGGTCGATCACCTGTCGGGCCTCACCGGCGGCCGCCAGGTCGAAATCGAGCTCGTCGGGGTTCGCGAAGGCGTCCTTCACCTCGTTCTCGGTGATCGAGGAGAACCGGACGCGGTCGATCGGGGCGTCCTCGTTCACCTTGCGGACGAGCTCGTAGGCCTCCTTGCCGATCAGCTCGCCCTCGCGGTCGTAGTCGGTCGCGATGACCACACGGGAGGCGTTGCGCGCGAGCCGCCGCAGCGCGGCGACGATGCCCTCCTGGGTCGGCTCCTTGCTGACCGGGGCGTCGATCAGCTCGACGGGCTCGACGTCGCGCCAGTCGTTGTACTCCGCCGGGAAGTCGACCCCGACGACGTGGCCCGACAGGCCGATACAGCGCTTGCCGCCCCACTTGTAGACGTTCACGCCGTTCACCCGGTCGGATTCGGCGGACTCCCCGCTGAGGACGTCCGCGATCCGCCGGGCGGCGTTGTCCTTCTCCGTGATGATCAGTTCGGGGCCGCGACTCATTGCCGGCAGGTAGGCAACTGCCTCGCGTAAACCTTTCGTGCCGGTGGTGGCGGTGGTGACGGTGGTGGTCCGATGGTGTCAGTGGTGGTCCGATGGTGACGATGGTGGTCCGGTGACGTGCCGGTTGTGTCGGTCGATCCGCGGACGGGGTCCCCTCAGATCCCCTGACCCATCAGGTGGCTACGCAACACGTCCGGCGTCTTGAGTCCGGCTTCGGTGTTGAGCAGGACCACGGTCTCATCGCCCGCGAAGAACCCGTCCTCGGCCAGCTCCCAGGCACCAGCCGGAGCGGCACCGCCGGCGGCACCCATCTCGAGGATCTCGTGTTGGGCGACCGCCACGGCGCTTTCGAGGACGTCGTCGTCGCCGGCGGTGACGCCGCGCCCGTCGCTCTCGCGGATGGCCTCGACCGCCCATGCGCCGCCCGCGGGGTCGGCGATCTCCAGCTCGCCGCAGATCGTGTCGGGCGTGTCCCACGGCTCCGGAGCGTCGATCCCGCGTTCGAGCGCGGCGGCGATCGGCGCACACCCCTCGGCCTGAGCCGCGACGAGCCACGGTCGATCGTCGATCAGCCCGAGCGTTTCGAGCTCCCGGAAGCCCTTGGCGATCCCCACGACGAACTCCCCGCTGCCGGTCGGGATGACGACCACGTCCGGAGCGGTCCAGCCGAGATCGGCGGCCAGCTCGTAGGCGATCGTCTTCGCCCCCTCGTGGCGGAACGGCGTCGCGAACTCGGTCAGGTCGGTGTAGTCGGTCGCGAGCTGCTCGTCGACCGCCGCGACCGCGTCGGGATGGCGACCCCCGACGACGCGCATCTCGCCGCCGTGGACGTTCGTCATCGCCTTGTTCGAGAAGGCACATCGCGAGGGGACGAACGCGTACGACCGCAGCCCGGTCTGTCCCGCGTAGGCCGCCATCGACTGGCCCGCGTTCCCCGGGGAGGCGCAGACGAGCGGCTCGACGACGCCGGCGTCGTCCGCGCCCTCGTCAGCGTCCGTGTCCGCGTCCAGTTCCGAAACGGCCGTCATCGTCACCGACAGGCCGCGGTCGAGGGCGGTCCCGGTCGGGTTGCGCGCCTCGTCCTTGATGTATACGTCCGCGACGTCGAGTTCGTCCGCCAACCGGTCGGCCGCGACGAGCGGCGTGCCGCCTTCTCGCGCGGACAGGGCCGATGTCGCCGGGAACGGGAGAAGCGCGTCGAACCGCCACATCCCGCCTGCCGTGGTCCCCGCATCCGCGGTGGTCTCCGCATCCGCAGCGGCGTCCCCGATCGCGGTCGGATCGATGGCCGCCTCGACCGCGGCCGGATCGACGGCGTCGTAGTCGTAGGTCGGATCGAGCGGTCCGCCGCAGTCGGGACAGCGGGCCGCGGCCACGAGGTCGTGGTCGGCCCCGCAGTCGTGACAGGCGAGTCCCGTATAGGCGTCAGTCGTCTCCATAGGCGCCCTTGCTGACGGGGCGACTAATCGCTTCCCGTCCGCGGCGCTCGTGGGGAGCGACCCGATCGATCCCGCGCAGAGTTACCGATACGCCGTCCCCTACCGATCCGGCAGCAGATCGGCCGGTGCATCGGCAAGGCCGGCCAACGCGTCGGCCTCGACGTGGTGGAGGTCGCCGGGGATCACGAGCAGGTGGAGCGGGTCGCCGAAGTCCCGGTCGGCCAGCGCGGAGAGGCGGTCGGCGGCCACGACCGCGTCGGGGCTGCCGGCGCGGGCGACGACGACACCGAGGACGTCTGCCCAGTCGTCCGCGAGCATAGCGGCGGCGTGATCGGCGGTCATGTACTCCTCGTGGTCCGGGTCGGGGCCGCGGGGGCCGATTCCGACCTTGATGTCGAGGTAGACGACCGTGTGGAGCCCGCGTTCGCGGTTGGCCTCGATCGTCTCGATCACGCTGTCGGGAACGCCGTCGCCGCCGTGGGCGTACGGGAACGGGAGCGTGACCGCCTTGCCGAACCGGTAGTTCTGCAGGCCGGTCAGCGAGGAGGCGGCCGATTGGGCGGTCACCCCGTGGATCACGCGCGTATCGATCCCGCGTTCCTCGGCGCGCAGCCGGAGGTCGGTGTGGGTCGTCGAGACCATCGTGTCGCCGGCGGTCAGAAAGACCGCGTCGCCGGCCGCGGCCGCCTCCAGGATCGGGTCGGGGTCCTGCTCGACCCCGGCGCGGTCGCGCACCTCGATCGTCGTACCGTGGGCTGCCTCGAGGTCGTCGACGTCCGCGCCGACGAGCCGGCTCGTGTAGAACTCCGCGAACGCGCGGTCGGCCGCCCGCAACGCGTCCCGCCCCTCGACGGTGATCGACCGTTCGTCGTAGAGCCCGAGCCCGATGAACGTGAGCATACCGACCCCTCGACGGCGCGGACGCTTATAAACGCCGACCTGAGGCTCGACCGGGGACCCGACCCGGATCTGCATCCAGGATCCGATCTGGATCCGCGACCGACGACGTCCGACGACCGCAAGATACCGTCCGGGACGCGGCGCCGGTCCCGGCGAGATTCCCCGATACCTTTATTCAGCCGTAGAATAACATTCAGACGAACGACACGTATCGCGAGACGATGGTCCCCCACCCTGATCGTATGACTGATCTCCCTGCCGACGCCGAGCCGTTCGCCGACTGGGTCGCCGAGACGGCGGCAGCCCGCGGCGTCTCCGAACAGGAGCTGTTGAACCAGTTGGTGTCCGCCCTCTGGGTGCTCGACGAGCTCGACAACCTCCGTCGTGGATCCGGGGACGGGTCCGTCGGCGACGGCGAGGATCGATCCGGTTCGTCGACTGCTGAGGACTCGGTCGCCGTCCCGGGATTCGATTCGTCGGACGTCGGCACCGAGGACGCCGACGCCGAGCAGTCGGCTGCCGAGACGGCGGAACCGGGCGTTGGCGACGACGATCGCGACGACACCACCGATTCCGTCGCGGACGATGCCGTCGGCGATGTCGCCGAGAGCGACGCCGCTACTGATTCCGCCGAGGACGACGCCGCCACTGATTCCGCCGAGAGCGACGACGCCGACGGGATGGCCGGTGACCGCCAGGACGTCCTCGAGGCGCTCCTGGAGTCGGCCGACGTGGCGTCGGGATCGGGGTCGGCCCCTGACACGCAGCGCCTGGAACGCCAGCTCCACGACCTCTCGCTCGACGTCGAGGACCAGCGCAAACGCCACGATCGATACACCGACCGGATCTCCGACGAGATCACGCGGATCAACGGCCGGGTCCGGACGCTCGAGGAGTCCACCGAGCGGTTCCTGACCGCGGACGACCTCGATCCCTACGCCACCGAGGCGGCGGTCGACCGGGAGATCGGCGACCTCGAGGACTGGATCGATGCGGAGTTCGACGACATCGAGGCGCTGTTCGAACACGTGCTCTCGATGGTCGACGACCTCGAGAGCCAGATTGACGACCGCGACGCGGCGATTCGGTCGGCGTTCGAGTCGGAGCTCGCGTCGATCCGATCGCGGCTCGACGATCGGGACCGGCTTGCGGCGCTCAGACGCGAGGCGATGACGACCGGGATCCGGACGGCCGCGTGTGCCGACTGCGGCGAAACGGTCGATCTCGCGCTGCTCGAGGCGCCCCGCTGTCCCGACTGTACCGCGACGTTCCGGGCGGTCGAGCCGGCGGGCTGGAACCCCTTCGCGTCGGCGACGCTGCGAACCGGACCGACGGATCCCCCGATCGACGCGTCCGACGGGGCCGACGACGATCCCCTCGACGGTGACGCGTGAGCCGGTCGCGTCGGGGGCGTGCCGACACGGACGGGTGCGGGCCGTGCGGGCCACGATTCGGTTGGAGGGTCGGGGATGACCGACGACGCCGCTGATGCCGACGATCCGGACGGCGACGCCGCCGACGCGCGACGGCGCGGGCGGTTCGAGCAGCTCCGAGCCCGCTTGCGCGGCGAAACTGGGGACGGGACGGCCACGGAGACGCCGGACGAGGTGGCAGGCGACACGAGCAGTGGGGACGAGAATGCGAGCGAGGATGCGGGCGATACCGCACCCGACGGCGTGGATGACCGGTGGCCAGCCGAGGTGGATCCGATTCCGACCGAATCCACGACGCCCGCATCACCATCCACCACGGGGACGGGATCGACGACAGAGAGCGATCCTGAAACGGCCGAGCAGACTGAGCAGACCGAGCAGACCGAGAGCGATCCCGAGGGGACTGATCGCGCCGAGACGATTGACGGATCGAGGATGACGACTGGCGCCGATTCGGAGGACGATGCGGATTCCTGGGAATGGGTACACGACGAGGGGCCACCGGAGGCGGGGGAGACCGTCGACGGAGCGCCCGACACGGAGTCGGATACGGAGCCGGCAACGGAAACCGACGTGGAGCCGGCAACGGAACCCGACACTGCTGGGGAGCCGGGAGATGCCGGCGATCGCGTCTGGTCCGCGGGGGAGACGGGGACGGACGCGACGGAGACGGACGCCGTCGAGACTCGAGGCGATGTCCCCGCAGACGCCGGAGAGTCGGCGGATCGTACGTCAACGGGGCGGATATGGGACGACCCGACGTCGTCGATGTCGGCGACGACGGACACGGATTCGGCGATGACGGACACGGACTCATCGCCGAGGGACACTCGCTCGGTCGACGCGGATGGGTCGGATGAGTCAGGTGGGCCGGATGAGTCGACCGAGACCCGGTCGTCCGGCTTGCGGGAGACGACGGAGGCATCCGCCACCGAGACGACGTCCGCCGACTCGGCTGCGGCCGACTCGGGGGCGGTCGACGGGGAGCCGACGACATCGATGGCGGGAGACCGGGATTCCGACACCGATCACCTCGGCGAATCGCTGGCGGACGCAACCGATGCATCAGTGCCGACGGGACCCACGAACGAGCCACGATCGGAGTCGGTCCCCGAGCTTCCGGCGTTCGACGCGCTCGAGCCGGGATCGAGCGCGCTCGTGCTCAGCCCGTTGTCGGGGCCCCTTTCGACGGCGGCCTGCGGTCGACTGCTCGATGCCGGCGAGGGGGCGGCGGCCGACGCGGTCGGGTCCGGGCCGGCCGACGAGGATGCGCCGGCGGGACCTCGCGAGCGAAACGTGCTACTGGTCGCGGTCGAAGCGTCGGCCGCCGAGCGGATCGACGTGTGTCACCGGGCGGGCATCGATGCCGGCGAGATCGCGGCGATCGAGGTCGGCAGCCACGGCGGGTCGCGGTCGGTCGCCTCGGAGACGACCGGGGGCGGACAGTCGGTCTCGGTCACGCGCGTCTCCCGGCCCGGGAACCTCTCGAAGCTCGGCATTCTGATCACCAAACAGCTCTCCGAGTGGGAATCCGACGGGCGGCCGATCGTCTTCTGTCTGCATTCGTTGACGGCGCTGCAGCAGGCCGTCTCCGACGAGAAGCTGTTCCGGTTCCTCCACGTGTTGACCCGGCGGCTGGCCGCAAGCGGGTGTCGGGCGCATTTCCATATGGACCCCGACGCCCACCACGAGATGGTCGTCGGGACCGTTCGCCCCATCTTCGACGTCGTCGTCCGGATCGGTCCGAACGGGACCGTCGACGTCGACCGGGAGTGAGGGGAGAGCCCGAGGACGGCGTGATCGCGAAGACCGCCGCGCTCGCCGCCCGCGAACACGGCGACGCCCGAAAGGCGATGGATATATTGTATGAGTCCGGGCGCCTCGCCGAGACCGAACGCGCCGATCGCGTCACCGAGAAGCACGTCGACGACGCGCTGAAACGCGCCGAGATCAACCGGTTCCAGAAGCTCGTGAGCGGACGGACGCCACACGTCAAACACATCCTCCGGGCGCTTGCGCTCCTCACCGAGCAGGCCGGCACGAGCCCGCTCAGCGACGATCGCGTCCAGCGCCTCCTGAAGGATCAGTCCTTCCTCGGCGTCACGGAGAGCGAATACACCGGCGGGGGACACGGCGAGGGCAGCTTCCGCGTCCACCGACTCCTCCGGTCACCCGACGTCGTCGCGCAGGGTCTCGACGCCACGTAGGACTGCACCACGAAGGACCGCGTCACGGAGGACCGATCGACCGCCACGTGCCACACGTGCGCGTTCTGTACGCTGTGCACGTTCTGCACGTTTGCACGTCCCACCCAGTTGGATCTTCACTCGGTACGAGGTGTGTCTGCCACCACGATCGACGACCACGACCTCACCCCGAAACACGCCGCAACTCACTCGGTACGAGGTGTGTCCCCCCAAACTGCCACCCACCCCGTTTCCACAACCTTTTACCCACTAGTTACTCAACTCCTGAGTAACCAATGACGATCCTCGTCACGGGCGCCGACGGCTACATCGGCTGGCCCACCGCACTGCGCATCGCGACACGGACCGACGATCGCGTCCTCCTGACCGACAACTTCGGGCGCCGGGAGTGGGTTTCGGAGGTCGGCTCGACGTCGGCGATCCCGATCGCGTCGATGGCGGAGCGCCTCGACGCCGCCGAGGAGGTTCACGGCTGTAGCAACCTCTCGTTCGTCGAGGGCGACCTGACCGATCGGTCGTTCGTCGACGAGCTGCTGCAGGTCCACGAGCCCCACACGGTCGTCCACACGGCCGCCCAGCCCTCCGCGCCCTACTCGCAGATCAACGGCGAGCGCGCGAACTTCACCCAGCACAACAATATGCAGGCCACGCGCAACCTCGCGTGGGGGCTCCACGAGAACGACCTCTCGGACACCCACCTGATCGAGACGACGACGACCGGCGTCTACGGTGCCCCCGAGTTCCCCATCCCCGAGGGCGGCGCGACGATGGAACACGGCGGCGAGTGCGACGACGTCCCCTTCCCCGCGATGGCGGGGAGTTGGTACCATTTGACCAAGAGCCACGACGCGGCCAACCTTCGGCTCGCGAACGCCCAGTTCGATCTGCCGGTCTCGGACGTCCGGACCGCGATCACCTACGGGACCGGAACCGCGGAGACCGCGGCGGACGACCGCCTCGCCACCCGGTTCGACTTCGACTACTACTTCGGCGTCGTCGCCCACCGCTTCGCCGCCCAGGCGGTCGCGGGCTACCCCATCACGGTCTACGGGAAGGGCGAACAGCGCAAGCCCTTCGTCGCGCTCGAGGACGCCGTCGAGGGCCTCGCCCGCCTCGCGCTCGGCGACCCCGACGACCGCCCGGCTGACCACGTGGTCTACAACCAGGTCACCCGCCCGATCTCCATCGTCGAGATGGGCACCACCATCGCCGACGTCGCCGCCGAGTTCGATCTGGGCACCGAGGTCGAACACTTCGAGAACCCCCGCGACGAGGACGAGACGCACAAGATGGAGATCGAAAACGACCGCTACCTCGACCTCATCGACGGCCAGTCAGTCACCTTCGAGGCGGGCATCCGCGACGTGATCGAGGCCCTCCTCGAGAACGCCGACACGATCGCCGCCCACGAGGACCGCTTCCTCCCCGGCGTGCTCGAGGACCGCCTCGCGGCGGAGGCGGACGATGACGACACGGACGCCGACGCCACCGGCGACGCCGACGACCGGGAGCCCGAGGTGGAGGCCCGGTGACGACCACGCCCCGACACGTCCTCGTCACCGGCGGCTGCGGCTACATCGGGAGTGCGCTCGTCCCCCGCCTGCGCGCGGACGAGCGCGTCGCGACCGTCACGGTCCTCGACGACCTCTCCGGGTCCTCCCCGCGCAACCTGCTCGCCAGCGGGCTCGCGACCGACGACACGATCCGGTTCCGCCGCGGCGACGTCACGGAGTACGGCGACGTCGAGTCGGCGATGCGCCCGGCCGACACCGTGATCCACCTCGCGGCCATCACGGGCGCGGCCTCGACCCACGACCGCCCCGAAGAGACCGCCCGCGTGAACTACGACGCGACCGAGCACGTCCTCCGGGCCGCCGGCAAGCTGGGCGTCTCGAACGTCGTCTTCGCCTCCTCGTGTAACGTCTACGGGCGGGCGGCCGCCGAGGACATCGACGAGACCGTCGATCCCGACCCGATCAACCCCTACGCCGAGACGAAGCTCCGCGCCGAGGGCCTCCTCGAGGAGGCGATCGACGAGTACGACCTGACGGGCACGGCCCTCCGGATGAGCACGAACTACGGCTACGCCCCCGGCGTCCGGTTCAACCTCGTGGTCAACCACTTCGTCTTCCGCGCGCTCACCGACCACCCCCTCACCGTCTACGGCGACGGCAGCAACTGGCGCCCGTTCATCCACGTGACCGACGCCGCCCGCGCGTACGCACACGCCGCCCTCGACCCCGAGAGCTGGGACCGGCTCGTCTACAACGTCGGCGACGACGACGCCAACTACCGCGTCGCGGAGATCGCCGAGGCCGTCCGCGAGGAGCTCGACCGCGACCTCGACGTCACCTACCTCGAGGAGGAACACCCCGGCCCCTCCTACAACGTGGACTTCGACCGCCTCGCGGAGACCGGCTTCGAGACCGAGCGCTCCCTCCGGGAGGGCATCCGCGATCTGGCCGACCGCTTCGGCGAGGGCGCCCCGATCGCGACGGAGTCGGCGACGGAATAGCCGGGTCGCGAAGCGATGGGGTGGCGGGTACGCTTCCCGCTCCGCGAGGCCGGCGTTCGACTGGCTCTCGCCGGGAGAGCCAGCTGGAGACGGTTCCCGAATAGTCGGGACCACCGCCCGGACGTTTATATCGGTTCCCGACGAACTCGTCCGTATGGCTGAGATCGTGTCTACTGAAGACGTACTCGGCGGGGAACCCCGGATCGCGGGAAGTCGAGTCGGGGTCCTCGACGTGTACGACCTCGCGGCCGGCGGGCACGCTCCCGCCGACGTGGCCGACCAACTCGATCGCACGCTCGCGGAGGTCCACGCCGCGCTCGCGTACTACTACGAGCATCCCGACGAAATGCGTGCACTTCGTCGCGATCGCGAGGAGACGATCCGAACGCTCGCGAAACGCTCGCTCTCACCGCCACACACCGTCTAGTGTCGATACGCTTTCTCACCGACTCGCTCGGGATCGCACGACGTCAGTAGTTACCGATTCCCGTCCATCTCGAGAGCACGGTCGTACAGCGCGTCCGAGATCCAAAACCCCGCCTCACGGAGGGCGTCCAGTTCCGTTTCGAGATCGATCGCTTCTCGGGCGGATGCGCGGAGGAGAATCCCCACGACGCCGGTCACCGGGACGCCGTGACGTGTGGCCGTCGCACGGCCTTCACGCTCGTCGATGAGCACGCGTTCGGCGTCGACCTCGATCGCGTATGCGATGGCGGCGGCCTCTCCCCGATCGAGTTGCCGTTCGAATTCAGTTCGAAGCTCGGTCGGCTTCGGGGAAACGATCCGCATCCCTCCCCGATCGTGGAACGCCTCGATGAGGTCCCGACCCTCGGCTCCCGCGGTGAGTTCGTCCCAGACGACCCGCGGAATGACGACTTCGCCGAACTGCGCCTCGACCAAGTGAAGTCGCTCGATGAGCGCGAGATTCAACAGTGGTGACGTGTTTGAGACGATCGTCATTCGTTCGCGTACTCGACGTCGATCGCGAGATCAGCCTCCGTGTAGTGTCGCTCCACCCCGCGATCCCCGAGCAGCTGGTGGAACGCCGCCTTCGAGAGGCCGGCTAGCTCCCGTGCCTTCCCGAAGGACAGGTACCCCTCCCGGTACAGCGACACCGCGAGTTCCTGCCGAACGATCGGTTCACGATCCTCCGGCGGCGCCGCGATCGCATCCAGCACGTCGGGGGGGACATCGATGCTGCTCATACCCATCGATTGGACACCGTGCTACTTAGTGGCGCCGTTTGGACGCCCGCGTCGCCGACGACTGACGACGGCCTCCGGAACGACCGTCGACGAGCCCCGCGGCCGAAACGTGGCCTATTTGCCGCCACGTCACGCGACCCCGAGTATGACGAGCCAGACGACCGTCGCCGTGACCGGCGCGGCCGGGTTCATCGGCAGCAAGGTGGTGCGCCTGCTTCGGGAGGCACACCCCGACTGGGAGATCGTCGCCGTCGACAACTTCTACCTCGGCGACGTGCGCCGGATCGGCGACGTCGCGGTCGAACACGTCGACGTCCGGAACCGCGATCGGCTGGAGGACGCGCTCGCCGGCGCGGACGTCGTCTGCCACCTGGCGGCGATAAGCGGCGTCGACGACTGCGAGGACCACGCCGATCTCGCCTACGAGGTGAACGTCCAGGGGACGACCAACGTCGCGTGGTTCTGCCGGAAGACCGGGGCCGCGCTCGTGTTCCCGTTCAGTATGGCGGTGCTCGGCGACCCCGAGTCGTTCCCGATCACCGTCGACGACGACCGCGACCCGATGAACTGGTACGGGCGCACGAAGGTGCTCGGCGAGCACGCGATCGAGGACCTCGCCGACGGCGCGTTCCCCGCCCACCTCTACCTCAAGTCGAACCTCTACGGCGAACACGAGATCGACGGTCAGCGCGTCTCGAAGGGGACGGTCATCAACTTCTTCGTCGGCCGCGTGCTCGCCGGCGAGCCGCTCACCGTCTACGAACCCGGGACGCAGGCGCGAAACTACGTCCACGTCACCGACGTCGCGCGGGCGTACGTCCGGAGCACGGAGCGACTCCTCCAGGCGCTCGACGCCGGCGAGACCGGCGTGCGGAAGTACGAGATCGCCTCCGCGGAGGACCCGAGCGTGATGTCGGTCGCGAAGCTGACCGCGTCGATCGCCCGCGAGGAGCTCGGCGTCGACCCCGAGGTCACGCTGCTGGAGAACCCCCGCGAGGAGACGCTCGTCGATACCTTCGACGTCGACATCGACGCCGCCCGGACCGAGCTCGGGTGGGAGCCCGACCACACCGTCGAGGACTCGATCCGCCGACTGCTCCGCGATCGCGCGGACGAGCTCGACGCCTGAGTCGAGTCACGAACGACGTCCCGGTCCGTCGTTTTACCAGATACATTTACGTGTACGTGTACACGATATCGGGTATGGCGACGAAAACGATCACCGTGACCGAGGAGGCCTACGAGCGGTTGCGGGAGATGAAACGGGATGACGAGAGCTTCACCGACGTCCTCCTGCGGGTGACGGGAGATGAACGTGACGTGATGAAGGGGTTCGGGGCCTGGAAGGGGACGGGACTCCGGGACGCGGTCGACGACGCGAGTGACGAGTTGGACGAGGACTTCGAGGACCGCCAGAATGCACTGTTTAGACGCTAACGCGTTGATCGACTATCTCGAGGGGGAGCCCGAGATCGCCACGTTCCTCGAGGAGACCGATCGCCGTCCCCTGTTCGCATCCACGATCGCGCTGCACGAGGTGTTCGTCGGCGCCGCGCGGCTGCGCGGGCGATCGGGGGTGGCGGACGCCCGTGCGGATCTCGACTGGCTCGAACCGCTGGAACTCTCGCCCGGCGGCGCGGCCGAGGCCGCCGTGATCGACGCGGAACTCCGGGACGCGGGAACGCCGATAGGGGCGATGGACACGATCATCGCGGGAACGGTCCGCGATGCGGGAGCGACGCTCGTCACGGCAGACGGCCACTTCGATGCGGTTCGCGACCTCGACGTCCGGCGGTATCGGTGAGGTACGGCGAGTCGGTGAACGCCGAGATGATTCACGAATACGGGTCGGTCTCGAGGGTGTCGTATTCCCAGGTGAGCTGGAAGTACCGCTCGAGCCCGGCCACGAACGACGGGTTCTCCGTGACCGCGGCCTGCCGCTTGTGAAGGGGGATCTCCTCCTCCTCGACGAGCAACACGGCGCGGCCGGAGTCGTACGCCATACTCGGGTCCGCGATCGTCCCGCGCCAGGGCAACCGCGTCGCGCTGAACCGGACCGCGACGTCGGGATAGTCGTCGCGGAGGCGGGCCACCGTCCGCTCCTGCACGGCGGCGTTCTCCGCGCTCAGAAAGGACGGGTCCAGGAAGAGCACGCGGAGGTCCCGGCCGCGGTCGATCGCGTCCGCGACGGCCGGCTCGACCGACTCGAAGTACTCGAAACTCTTCGTGAGCACGTCGACGCGCTCGGCGGCGTCCCGATACAGCGAGCGCGTCTCGGCCTCGCTGGGGTCGCCGACGTCGACGACGTGGAACAGTTCCTCGGTCGGGGAGATGTCCTCGCTCGCGCGCTCGTAGAGGGGCCCGAGCGTCTCCAGGAATTCCTCGCGAACCGACTCGATCTCGGCACGGTAGGATTCGTACGACTGCCGGCGGTTTTCGACGGCGCGATCGAGGATCGCCGCCGGCGGCTTCGGCTGGTACTGCTTGGGTCGTCCCGGAATGACCTTGATGTAGCCCGCGTCCGCCAGCTCGTCGAGCACGCCGTAAATGCGGGCCTTCGGGATCCCGGTCGCCTCCGAGAGGTCCGGGGCGGTCGTGCGCCCGAGTTCCAGCAACCGCTCCAGCGCCCGCTCCTCGTACTCGGTGCGATCGAGCGTCTCCAACAGATCGCTCGGGTCGCGCTCGGTGGCCATATGCCGACCTGCGCCGCGAGCGCCTTTAACCCACAGTTTCCTGCGTCGACGTCGCTGACGAGTACCTCACCGCCGACGATCGTTTCACCTTCGTCCTGAACCGCGTTCACCGCAAATCGGGCGGATCCGAGATACCGGAACCGATGTCACCGACCCGAAGATTGATACCACGACGGGTAGTTACTCGAAATATGAGTAACAAAGTTGTCGCCGACGACGAGCACCTCGCCGACGTTGAGGACGGAGCCGGCTGTACGGAGATCTGGGAAAAACTGAGCGCGCAACGAGCCGAGGCCGACGACGTCGACGAGGAGTGATCTCGCTCGCTACGAGTATTCCCCACGAGTGCGGTCCTGTTCGTCTTCGCAGCCGTCGCGGCCGGTGCCGCGTTCGTCCTCTCGGATGAGCGACCCTCCTCTGACCCAGAACCACTCGACGCGAGCCGCCCCGATGTGGAGCTACTCGGATCGGTCGCGTCGCACGACGAAGACGGGGATCGAGGCGTTGTCGACCACGCGCTCGGAGACGCTGCCGAGCGAGACGATCTTCTCCTTGGGCGTCTTCCCGTGGGCGCCGATGACGATCAGGTCGCAGTCCGCCTCGTCGGCGTACGCGAGGACCTCCTTCCAGGGCGTCCCCGTTCGGACCGCCTCGACCGTCTCGAGACCCTCAGCGGCGGCCCGGTCGGCGACGTCCGCGACGGCGGCCTCGCCGTCCGCCTCCAGCGAGTCCCGGAGGTTGTCCGTGGCGTCGCCCTCGGCCGCCGTCACGAGGCGATTGTCGACGACGTAGAGGGTGTGTACCGTGGCGTCGTTATCGGCGGCGATCGACAGCGCGTGCGGGAGCGTCTGCTCGACCGTCTCGGTGCCGTCCGTGGGAACGAGTACGCGATCGTACATCTCGATACCGAGTTGCACGCCCGCACTCATCAACGTCCCGACCGGTCCCCGACCACATCCGACCCACACCCGGATCGCCGTTTCCCCCTTCCACCACCCTGCAGCCATCTGCCTCCACCCTGCAGCCATCCGCCTCCACCCTGCAGCCATCCGCCTCCACCCTGCAGTCCTCACACCCGGACCGCTGCCGCTTTATCCGCGGGGCTCGCCGTCTCAAGTATGACCGACGAGTGGGTGAGCCTCTTTTCGGGCGGCAAGGACTCCGCGTGGGCCCTCCATCGCGCCCTCGAGGCGGACCTCGATGTCGCCGCCCTCCTGACCGTCCATCCGACGGGGGATTCGTACATGTACCACACGCCGGCGACGGGGCTCGCCAGCCTCGCCGCCGAGAGCATCGGCATCGACCTCCTCGAGATCGAACCGGACGACTTCGACGCCGCCGGAGCCGAGGAGTCCGGCGCACAGGGCGACGCCGAACTCGAACCGCTCGAGGCCGCCCTCGCGAGTCTCCAGCGCGGACCGGACGCCGAGACGACCGTCGACCCCACCGACGCCCTGGCTCGCCGGCACGGCCCGATCGACTTGGCCGGCGTCACCGCCGGCGCCGTCGAAAGCGAGTTCCAGACGAGCCGGATCGAGGCGATGTGTGACCGGCTGGGGATCGGCCTGTTCGCGCCGCTGTGGCAGCGCGACCCGGTCGCGCTCGCCGAGGCGATGATCGACGCCGGCTTCGAGATCAGGATCGTTCAGGTGGCTGCTTACGGCCTCGATGAATCCTGGCTCGGCCGAACGCTGGATCGCGACGCCCTCGCGGAGCTGCAGGCGCTCACCGAGGAGTACGGCGTCCACGTCCTCGGCGAGGGCGGCGAGTTCGAGACGATCGTCACCGACGGCCCGGAGATGGACCGCCCGATCCGGTTCGACGCCGACCCGGTCTGGGAGGGGTCACGCGGCCACCTGCGCATCGAGGATGCCTGGCTGGAGTGATCGCCGGAACCGTCAGCGGGACCGAGCCGGCGGTCATCGCTAGAACCCGCGCCGACTGAGAACTGCCCGTCGACCGAGAGCTGGCGCCGATCGCCGCCTAGAACTGCCCGCCGTCGGTGATCGAGGTGTGGGCGCCGATGAGCGCGCCCGAGAGGTCGAAGTTCTCGATCGTCGTGCCGCGGTCGATGATCGACCCGCGGATCTCCGCGTTCCGGACGCTCGCGTTCGGGAAGACGACGGCCCGGTCGAGCGTCGCGTCCTCGACGGTCGCGTCCGCCATCACGTGGACGGTCTCACCCAGCCGCGAGTCGGCCACCGTCGCGTCCTCGTGGACGATCGTGCCGCCGTCGAGTGACCACTCGATGGCGTCGAGGTAGCTTTCGGGCGTCCCAATGTCGAACCAGGCGCCGTCGAAGGTGAACGCCCGCACCGTCCGGCGCTGTTGGAGCCACTGGATGAACCACCCGGGCTCGTCGGGGTTCTCGCCCGCCTCGAGGTAGGTCGACAGATCCCCGAGCCGGTCGGCGGGGAACGCGTAACAGGCGATGGAGACGAGCGTGCTCTTGGGGTCGTCGGGCTTCTCCTGGAAGTCGACGACGCGATCCCCGTCGAGCTCGACGAGGCCGTAGGACTTCGCCTTCTCGCGGGAGCCGACGTCGTAGGCGGCAAGCGCCGGCTCGCCGGTCTCCGCGAAGAAGTCGACGAAGTCGGCGATGTCGAAGCTGATGAGGTTGTCGCCGGCGACGACGACGAGGTCGTCGTCGATCCCCTCCCGGTCGACGAGCTGGGCGAGCGCGCCGACGACGCCGAACTTCTCGGACTCGTCGGTCGTGTCCTCGATCGACAGCGTGGGCTTGTCGAAGTCGGTCTCCGCCAGATACGTCTCGAACTCCCCGGCGAAGCGCTCGTTCGTGGAGACGAACACCTCGTCGATCCGGTCGTCGGCCTCCAGATCCGCGAAGATCTCGTCGATGACCGTGTGGTCGCCGATGGGGAGGAACATCTTCGGACGATCCTTCGTGATCGGCCACAGCCGCGTCGCGTACCCGCCGGCGAGGACAACCGCCTTCATATACTCGCCCAGACGTGAAGGGGTCGTATCATTCTTTTCGTCTCGTGGCGACCCGACGTCGACGCCGGGGACGAACGTATCTACGTGACGCCGAGGGGACCGTCACAGCCCGGGACGGCGAGACGTATTTATCCCGGCGGCGGCATACCACCGCGTATGTCCGCCCCCGCCGACGACCGCACGACGCGCCAGCGGATCGCCGATCGGCTTCGCGACGACGCGGCCACCGCAAGCGGGCTTGCCGAGGAGTTCGCCGTGCCGGTGCCCGTCGTCTACGAGCACCTCGAACACGTCGCGGAGTCGGTCGAGCCCGACGAGCGGTTCCTCGCGGCGCCGCCGACCTGTCCGGAGTGCGGGTTCGACCGGTTCGAGACGCTGCTGTCGCGACCCTCCCGGTGTCCGGAGTGTCGCTGTGAGCGTCTCGAGGAGCCCGCCTACCGGATCGACGGCGGGTAAACACCTTTAGCGTTCCCCGTCATTAGGTCGGAACGTGCTCGTCCAGTCGTTCGGTTCGGGATCGACGCTCCTGGCAGTCTACGTGCTCGCGTTCGCCGCGGCCGCGGTCGCGTGTTTCGCGAGCGTCCCGCGCGCACGAACGTTCGACGACCCCGACGTTCGCGCCGGCTTGGTCTCGCTGCTGGTCCTGAGCGGTCTCTGGGCGACCGCCCACGTCGGGTTCCTGCTCGCGCCGCCCGGAACGATCGCGCTCGTCCTCTACGTCATCGGTCTGGTGGCCGGATTCTCCACGATCGGCGCGTGGCTCTACTTCTGTTCGGCCTACACCGGACGAACGATCCACCGGCAGCCGATCTACCGCCGCACCGCGATCGGCATCTTCGTCGTCGTCCTCGCGGCGAAGTTCACCAACCCGATACACGGGATGTACTTCGTCGCCGAGGCGAGCGCGACGCCGTTCCCCCACCTCGGCGTCCAACACCTCATCGGCCACTGGATCGCGATGGGGCTCGCCTACGCGCTTGCGACCGTGGGGATCTTTATGCTCGTCGAACAGTTCACGCAGGTCGGCGCCGACACCACGCCGCTTGCGGTGCTCGTCGGCATCACCGGGCTCCCGCTGGTGCTCGACATCGTCGGCTACCTGAACCCCGGGCTGATCGATATGACCTACGAGCCCCTCGGCGTCGCCGTCTTCGCGGTCGGCGTGCTGTTCATCTTCTTCGACCAGTTCCAGGCGACGCGCATCGCCCATGAGGCCGACGAACCCGTGATCGTCCTCGACGACGAGGGCCGGGTCCGCGATTACAACGTCAGCGCACGGCGATACCTCCCGGAGATCGCCGACCGCATCGTCATCGGCGAGCCGCTCGCCGAGGCGCTTCCCGAAATCGCCGCCGCAATCGACTCCGACGACGACATCTGTCGCGTCGACCGGAACGGCGACACCCGGTATTACCGGATCTCCGTGGGGCCCTTTACTGCCGGGTCGCGTCACCTCGGCCGGCTACTGACGATCGCCGACGTCACCGACCGCGAACACTACCGGATGGAGCTCGAGCGACAGAACGAGCGGCTCGACCGGTTCGCAAGCGTCGTCTCCCACGACCTCCGCAACCCGCTCAACGTCGCCCAGGGACGCGTCGATCTCGCCGTGGAGACCGGCGACGACGAGCATCTCGAGGCGGCCGCGAACGCGCTCGACCGGATGGAGGAACTGATCGCCGACGTCCTCACGCTCGCCCGGCAGGGACAGCCGATCGGCGAGACCGAGGATGTCCGGCTCGGGACGGTGTGTGAGGAGGCCTGGAGCGTGATCGACGCGGGATCGGCGACGCTTGAAGTGGATGCCGACGCCGCCATCGACGCCGACGCCGACCGGCTCCAGCAGCTACTCGAGAACCTCTTCCGAAATTCGATCGAACACGGCGGCGAGGACGTGACCATCACCGTCGGCTTGCTTGCGGACGGGGCGGGATTTTACGTCGTCGACGACGGGCCCGGGATACCGCCCGAGAAACGCGAGGAGGTCTTCGAGTACGGCTACACGAGCGAGCCTGAGGGAACCGGCTTCGGCCTCGCCATTGTCTCGGAGATCGCGGAGGCACACGGCTGGACCGTTCGCGCGGTCGAGTCGGATTCCGGCGGCGCCCGGTTCGAGATCACCGGCGTTCGGCGTGTGGAGTGAGCGCGGAGTCAACATCCACAGGCGGACCGTCGCCTGGATCCTCGGGTGGGCGATCGGTCCAGGCTCGGCGTCCCCGGAGTCACCTCACCCGTCGCCGTGGGCGTCGACGATGACGACCTCGCCGTCCTCGACGGTGACGTTGATGAGGGTCCGGACGGTGTAGTCCGTGTCCTCGAGTTCGGTCTCGCCGGCCTTCTTGATGACGGCGACGACGTCGACGACGTCCGCCCCGATGTCGTTCGTGAGCGCGTCGAGGATCGCCTTCATCGTCCCGCCCGTCGAGAGGACGTCGTCGATCACGAGCACGCGGTCGCCCGGTTCGACGTCGTTGATGAACATCTCGGACTCGGAGTAGCCGGTCTCCTGAAACAGCGGGACCTCGCCCTCCAGGCCGTACTGCCGCTTCCGGATGACGACGAGCGGGATGTCGGTCATCAGCGACAGCGCCGTCGAGATGTGGATCCCCATCGCCGCCGGCGTGACGATCTTGTCGACGTTCTCGAGTTCCGCCTTCCGGATGATCCGGATGACGATCTCCCGAAGCAGCTCGGGTTTCAACATCGGAACCCCGTCGCTTATCGGGTGGACGAAGTACTCGTAGTCACCTTTCTCGATGATCGGGGCGTCGAGGAGTGACTGCTCCAGCAGGTCCATGCCGCCGGTACAGACCCGGTCGGATAAAGCCTGGCGGTTATCGGCGTGCGTGCGCCGGTCTCCCACCCGTGTGCGGAGAGTGGTGCGCGGGATCACGGTCGTGTGCAGGCTCGCGACCGCCCCGTTCGCCGATCCCTCAGTCGTCCACCGGGAGGCGATCGACCACGCGCTCGCCGACACCCGAGAGGTACGCCTGTCCCCAGATACCGACGATCAGCGCGCCGATCGAGTTGAACACCAGGTCCTTGACGGTGTCCTCGAGGCCGTGTTGGGCAAGCGGCATCGAGACCCCGGTTCGGGCCGAAAAGACGTCGAGACCGAACTCGAACAGCTCCCAGACGACGCCGAACGCGAGCACGAACGCCACGAGGAAGACGACGAAGAACCGCCGCGGGAGATGGATCTCCTCGTGGTGGGTGTCGACCGCCCGGACGGCGACGTAGCCGATCGCGGCGACGACGGACGCCGACGTGGCGTGAGTGATGTGGTCCCACCACCAGGTGGCGTAGAGACCGGCCGACCCGAGCGTGTGGAGGAACACGGCCGTCGTTAACCAGAGCGCGAGGAACGGGTCGATCGCCACGCGGTAGTTCCGTTGGATGATCGCGGGCGCGAAGGTGATCGCCAGCGCAGCGCTGCCGTTCGTCACGGCCTTCGGCTGGCCGATCCACAGCCCGTAGCCGATGAGGACCACGAGCAGGCCCTGCATCGTCCGCGCGAGACCGTGTTTGGTCGCGCTCGGGAGCGCCGCCCGAAGCCGGCGGATCATCGGGACGCCCCTCCCTCGTCGTCGCTGGGTCCGGAGGTCGATGCATCCCCGAGCTCCCGTTCGAGCCGTCGCGTGAGCGCGCGGTCGCGCCGGCGGAAGTACAGGTCGAACAGGAGGCCCGCGGCGACGCCGGCGATCGTCACCCAGAGGAACTCGACCATCAACGCCTCGTTGTCGGCGAGGTAGACCGTGCCCATCGTTCGGTCCAGTCCCCAGCGGACGATCGTCCACAGCGCCGCCGTCGCGAGCGTCGCGACGACGACCAGCGCGACCGCGAACCAGTGGGTCACCCGCATCGGCGTGAACATGTCGAGCTCGACGACGACGAGCAACGCGAGCGCCGCGAGCGCGAGATAGGTTGCGAAGATCCCGATCTCGACGCTCGGCGCGAGCGCTCGCCCCACGAGCGGGAGCGCGGCGATCACGAGCAGCTCCCAGGGCAACATCACGCGCCAGTCACGTCGAGCCACCGCCGGGATCGCCATCACGACTGCGGTGGCCGCCGAGACGATGAGCCATTGGAGATCGAGCCCGACGAGGCTCTCGATGAAGACGAGCCCGACGAGGAGGACGAGCACCCAGCCGATCGTCGCGTTGCGTCGCGTATCGCGAAACAACGAGGCGAGGTGGTCCCGTGTCTCGTCGGTGGGACCCTGCCTCCGTGTCTCGCCGGTCCGGTCCCGCGTTCGTCGGCGTCGGTCGTCCGTTGAGTCCTGCCGTCGTCGGTCATCGGTCGAGTCCTGCCGTTCCTCTCCGGTGGTGTCGTGAGTCTCCCCCGTGGTCCGGGCACGATTCTCGTCAGTCATTGTCTCCCCATTGCTGTCTGGCCGGTCGGGGTCGGGTCGGTGTGTGTTGAGTCATCGGCGTACTCGTCGTGTTGATCGCGCACTCGTCCGGTGCAGGAGTTACGTGGGGGACGCCGACGCTCCGGGACGGCATCGCCACGCCGGTTCGACCGTCGCGCCGGTTCGACCGTCGACGACGTCGATCGGACCGGAGACGGTTCCGGTCCGCGGTAGCGGTACCGTGGTCCCGGTTGGGAAGGAGTAGGCCCCGCCGGTGGTTAGTGATACCGGTCGTCGTCCTCGGCTTTGATCTCGTCGAGGTACTCGTGGGCCTCCTCGAAGATCTCGCGGGGGCCGTCCTGGGTGATCGTGTTGATCGCCTGGTCGTAATCGCGCCACTGCAGGTCGCGGTGTTCCTTCGAGAGCTCGGCGCTCGCCTCGAACGAGCGCGCGATGAACAGGTGGACCGTCTTGTGGATGGTCTCGCCGTTCGCCTCGAAGACGTAATCGTACTCCCTGCGGAAGCCGTCGATGAGGCGGAAATCCGCGATCCCCGCCTCCTCCTCGACCTCCCTGATCGCCGTTTGCTGGAGCTCCTCGTCCCCCTCGACCCCGCCTTTGGGGAACTCCCAGTCCCCCGGACGGCTCTTCAGGAGTAAATACTCCCGGTGGCCGCGGGTGTCGCGGAAGAGGATGGCTCCAGCACTCGTCGCTTCGACCGTCATTGCGGCGTTCTACTTGGTCGCCGCTAAAGAGGGTGTCGGACGCGACACCCGCGTCACGTCGTTCCGTTCCGTTCCGTGTGGTTCGTCATCCACGTTGTGTGATTCGTCGTCCACGTTCCGTGTTGAGTTTTCGTCTCGTTTCCGCCGGCCGATCCGTTTGTGACGTGTTCCCGTTCCCTCCGGAAACCGGATGTAGGTGCGTTTTTACCCGTCGGCGCCCCACGATCGATATCCCCCAGCGATGACCTTCGTCACCAAACTCTCGTTCGAATCCGGTGATCGGCGCGTCCTCGAGGAGACCGTCGACGATCTCCACCGGACGATCGAACGCAAGGGCGTAGAGTGTAAGGGCCCCCACGCCTTTTCGCCCGAACGAACCCGCGTCCAGCTCTATAAACAGCTCCGTCCGGGCGACCAGTTCTCCCCGTGGGAGTACACGGTGTACGCGCGCAAACTGGAGATCCACGGCGCCGACGACATCGCCCGCGAGATGGTCGGTCGCGAGTTCCCCGACTCCGTCCACGTCGAGGTCGAGGTCGACCGGAAGAAGCCGCTCGGCCACGGTCGGGAGTGACACGAAGCGCGCGACGCCCGCCCACGAGCGTGGGCGTCGGTTGAAATGTGGATCTGTATAAATACACCGAACACGAGAACACGCCGATCGACGAAACCGCACGACTGCGTCGGGTTCGTTTGAACCGCCGATCGGTCCCGTCTAGTAACCTTTAACCGACGCAAGCCGGTATTTCCTCCCAAGATGGCGAGCAACAAGATCCTCGGTATCGACCTCGGTACCACGAACTCAGCGTTCGCGGTGATGGAGGGTGGCGACCCGGAGATCATCGCGAACGCCGAAGGCGACCGGACGACGCCGTCGATCGTCGCGTTTTCCGACGACGGCGAGCGGCTGGTCGGCAAACCCGCCAAGAACCAGGCGATTCAGAACCCCGACCGAACGATCCAGTCCATCAAGCGGCACATGGGCGAGGAGGACTACACCGTCGAGATAGAGGGCGAGGAGTACACGCCCGAGCAGGTCTCGGCGATGATCCTCCAGAAGATCAAACGCGACGCCGAGGAGTACCTCGGCGACGACGTCGAGAAGGCGGTCATCACCGTCCCGGCCTACTTCAACGACAAGCAGCGACAGGCGACCAAGGACGCCGGCGAGATCGCCGGCTTCGAGGTCGACCGGATCGTCAACGAGCCCACGGCGGCCGCGATGGCCTACGGCCTCGACGACGAGTCCGACCAGACCGTCCTCGTCTACGACCTGGGCGGCGGCACCTTCGACGTCTCCATCCTCGATCTCGGCGGCGGCGTCTACGAGGTCGTCGCGACCAACGGGGACAACGACCTCGGCGGCGACGACTGGGACGAGGCGATCATCGGCCACCTCGCCGAGGAGTTCGAGAACGACCACGGGATCGACCTCCGTGAGGACCGGCAGGCCCTCCAGCGGCTCACCGAGGCCGCCGAGGAGGCGAAGATCGAGCTGTCGAACAAGAAGGAGACGACGGTCAACCTGCCGTTCATCACGGCGACCGACTCCGGCCCGGTCCACCTCGAGCAGTCGATCACCCGAGCCACCTTCGAGTCGCTGACCGAGGGCCTCCTCGAGCGGACCGTCGGCCCGACCGAGCAGGCGCTCGAGGACGCTGGCTATTCGAAGGGCGACATCGACGAGGTCATCCTCGTCGGCGGATCCACCCGGATGCCGCAGGTCCAGGAGAAGGTCGAGGAGCTCGTCGGTCAGGAGCCGAAGAAGAACGTCAACCCCGACGAGGCGGTCGGGCTGGGCGCGGCCGTCCAGGGCGGCGTGCTCTCGGGCGACGTCGACGACATCGTCCTGCTCGACGTGACACCCCTCTCGCTGGGCATCGAGGTGAAGGGCGGCCTCTTCGAGCGGCTCATCGAGAAGAACACGACGATTCCGACGGAGGCCTCGAAGGTCTTCACGACCGCCGCGGACAACCAGACCTCCGTCAACGTCCGCGTCTTCCAGGGCGAACGCGAGATCGCCGAGGAGAACGAGCTGCTTGGCGCCTTCCAGCTCACCGGCATCCCGCCGGCGCCCGCCGGAACGCCGCAGATCGAGGTCTCGTTCAACATCGACGAGAACGGGATCGTCAACGTCGAGGCCGAGGACCAGGGCTCGGGCAACGCCGAGTCGATCACCATCGAGGGCGGCGCCGGCCTCTCCGATGAGGAGATCGAGCAGATGCAGGAGGAAGCCGAACAGCACGCCGAGGAGGACGAGAAGCGCCGCGAGCTGATCGAGGCCCGCAACGAGGCCGAGTCGACGGTCCAGCGCGCGGAGACCCTCATCGACGAGAACGAGGAGGAGGTCGACGACGACGTGATCGCCGACATCGAGGACGCGATGGCGGACGTCGAGGACGTCCTCGAGGACGAGGACGCCGACATCGACGAGATCGAGTCGGTCACCGAGGACCTCGCCGAGCAGCTCCAGGAGATCGGCAAGCAGATGTACCAGGAGCAGGCGGCTCAGGCCGGAGCTGCCGGCGGCGCCGGCGCCGCGGGCGCCGGTCCCGGCGGAATGGGCGGCGCTGGCCCCGGCGGGATGGGCGGTGCGGCCGGTCCCGGCGGCGCGGCCGGCAACGGTGCTGCCGAGCCCGGCGACGACGAGTACGTCGACGCCGACTTCGAGGACGTGGACGGGGACGAGAGCGAGGACGACGAGTAGTCGTCCTCGGCGACCGGCACACGCCGGCGCTGCCGGCTGAACCGACGACACAGGGCGGATCGATGCTTTCGGTATCGTTGTGCCGCGTCCTGGGTCACGCTTTTCAAGTAGCCCGACGAATTACGACGCCACAAGACTACCACACCACGCATGAGCGAGGACTTCTACGACGTACTCGGGGTCTCACGGGACGCCGACGCCGACGACATCAAACAGGCGTATCGAAAGAAGGCGGCCGAATACCATCCCGACGTCAGCGACCACGACGACGCCGAGGAGAAGTTCAAGACGATCAAGAAGGCCAAGGAGGTCCTCACCGACGAGGAGACGCGCCGCCAGTACGACCAGCTCGGTCACGATCGGTTCGTCGAGGCCGAAAAGCGCGGCGCGACCGGATCCGGTGCCGGTGGCGCCGGCGGGGGTGCGGGCGGCCCCTTCGGCGGCGGTGCCGGTGGCGCGGGCGGCTTCGAGGACATCTTCAACCAGTTCTTCGGCGGTGGCGGCCGCGGTCGCGGCGGCGATCCGAATCGCCCGCGGCAGGGTCAGGACCTCCGGACGGGCGTGACGATCGATCTGGAGGAGGCCTTCGAGGGCGTCACCAAGCAGTTCACCGTCACCCGCCCTGAGACGTGTGACACCTGTGACGGCGCCGGCCATCCCCCGGACGCGGACGTCTCGACGTGTCGACAGTGCAGCGGCCAGGGACAGGTGACCCAGGTACAACAGACGCCGCTCGGGCGCGTCCAGCAGACGACCACCTGTCCCCGGTGTGAGGGAACCGGCGAGACCTACAGCGAGCGATGTTCGGACTGTGGCGGCGACGGCGCCGTCCGCAACGAGGCGACGCTGTCGGTCGAGATCCCCGCGGGGATCCGGTCGGGACAGAGCCTCCGGATGGAGGGCGAGGGCGCGCCCGGCGAGAACGGCGGGCCGAACGGCGACCTCCTCATCGAGGTCGACGTCGACGTCGGCGACCGGTTCGAACGCGACGGCGCCGATCTCCACGTCCACGAGGCGGTCTCGTTCCCGCAGGCCGTCTTCGGCGACACGGTGCAGATCGAGGCCGTCGACGGCACCGTCGAGATGGACGTGCCGGCCGGAACCCAAAGCGGCGAGACGTTCCGGCTCTCCGGCAAGGGGATGCCCCGACTGCGCGGTCGAGGTCGCGGCGACCTCTACGTCCAGGCGCAGGTCGTCGTCCCCGACTCGCTCAACGACGACCAGCGTGAGGCGCTCGAGGCGTTCGCCGAGGCCGGCGGCGAGGAGATCGACGTCGAGCAGGGCTTCTTCGAGAAGTTGAAGCGCTCCTTCTGACACCACCCCGATACCGAACGTCCGCACCCTGACGCCGATCGTCCGCACCGCGCTCCCCATCGTCCGCACCGCTCGAGAGGGACGCTTTTGAGCCTCTCGGCCGGAGTCGACGTATGGAGACTCTCGCGGACCCGCTCGCCCGTGATCGACGAAGCGACGACCCCGCCCTCGTGACGCCGGACGGCCGGGAGCGCAGCCGCCACGACCTGATCACGAACGCGTACAAGGCCGGCAACGCGCTCCGCCACGAGGGCGTCCGGCGGGGTGCCGCGGTCGGCATCGCGCCGGTTCCGGACTTTCCGTTCGTCCTCGCGTTTCTCGGTGCCGGCCTCCTGGGCGCTCGCGTCCGGTTCGACGTGGACGCGAGCCTTGCGGCCGGCGCGCAAGCGATCGTCGTCCCGGCCGCCGACGTTCCGGACGTCACGGCGGACGCGGGGCCGGGAACGCGCGTGGTCGCCGTCGGGGAGGATCCGGCAGACCCCACCGTCACCCACTGGGAGGAAACCGTCTGGAGCGAGAATCCGGCGTTCCCGTCGCCGACGATCGAGCCGGCGGATCCGCTGCTGTGCTCGCCCGGCGGCGATCCCATCACTCACGGCGACGCGATCGACGCCGCGGTCGGCGTCGCTGACCGATACGATCTCGGCCCCGGCCGCCGGGTCGTCCTCCGAGCTTCGCTCGCGCATCCAGGTGCGGTCGTGGCCGGCGTGCTCGCGCCGCTGTGTGGCGGCGGAGTGACGGTGTTGTCGCGTCCGGATGCCGAGTCCGCGATCGCCCCGGAGGACCTGGTCGTAACCGCCGACCGCGACGACCCGGACGCGATCCGCCCTGACGACGTTCCGATCTGACCGTCCGGGGACGAGTTCGTTTCCCGGCTTCGTCTCCCGGTTCCCGCTGCCCATTCCCGTCCATCGCTCACCGTGGCAAGCGGTGACTCACTGCAGATCGCGGATCCGCGCGATCGCCTCGGGATTTTCGATCGACGAGCGATCGCCCGGGTCCTCCCCGCGGTGGGCTGCCGCGATGGCGCGGCGAACGACCTTTCCAGACTGCGTCTCGGGGAATTCGGGCACGAACCGGATCGCACGCGGTCGGAAGGGCTTGCCGTGCTGCTCGCCGACCAGCGCTCGCAGCTCGGAGCGGAGCTCGTCGGTCGGTTCCGCGTCGGGATCGAGGATGACGTAGCAGACGACCGCGGTCCCCGTCGTCTCGTCGGGAACGCCGATCGCGGCCGCCTGTGTCACCGCGGGATGCTCGACCAGGACGCCTTCGATCTCGGCGGGACCGACCGTCCGGCCCGCGACGTTCAACGTGTCGTCGGCACGACCGTGGAGGAACCAGAACCCGTCCGCGTCGACCTGTGCGAAATCGCCGTGGTTCCACAGCCCCTCCCACCGCGACCAATACTCCGCGAGGTATCGATCGTCGCCCGACCAGAGGCTCTTGGTCATCGAGGGACAGGAGTCGCGAGCGACCAGGTAGCCCCGCTCGCCGGCCTCCCGAACGGACTCGCCGGTCTCGTCGACGACGTCCACGCACATCCCGAGCCCGGGCCCGCCAAGCGTGCACGGTTTCAGCGGCTGGTCGGGCATCGGCATCAGGAAACAGCCGCAGATCTCGGTCCCGCCGGAGATGTTGATGATCGGACACTCGCCGTTCCCCACCGTCTCGTGGAACCAGTGCCAGGACTCAGGGTCCCACGGCTCCCCGGTCGATCCGAGCAGCCGTAGGCTCGAGAGGTCGTGTCGGTCGACCCAGTCGTCGCCGTGTTCTCGCAACGCCCGGATCGCCGTCGGCGAGACCCCGAAGGTCGTCACGCCGTGCGTTTCGATCAGCTCCCAGAATCGGTCGGGGTCCGGGTAGTCAGGGGCGCCCTCATAGAGGACGACCGTGCCGCCGAAGGTGTGGTTGCCGATCAGCATCCACGGTCCCATCATCCAGCCGATGTCCGAGACCCAGAAGAACCGGTCGCTCGGTCGATGGTCGAACCCGAAGTGGATCTCCTTGCTGCACTGGAGAAGGACGCCGGCGTGGGTGTGAACGATCCCCTTCGGCTCGCCGGTGGTTCCCGAGGAGTACAACAGCAGCGACTCGTGATCGGCGGGGAGCGGTTCGGCCCCGTGGCCGACCGGCTGTGAGTCGATCGCCGCCGCCCAGGTCTCGTCGCGTCCGTCCGTCCAGGGGACCGTGTCCAGCGCCTCCGCGTCCGGAGCCCCCTCATTCGGCGTCTCTGTATCCGGCGTCCGCCCGAGCCGGTCGTACACCACGACGTGTTCGACGTGTCCGGCCGTCTCGATCGCCGCGTCCGCAGTGTCCTTGAGCGTCACCGACGAGCCGCGGCGGTGGAAGCCATCGGCGGTGAACAGGACCGCCGGTTCCGCGTCGGCGATCCGCGTCGCGGTGGCCTCGGTCCCGAACCCGGAGAAGATCGGGACGGCGATCGCGCCGACCTTGAAACAGCCGTAGAGGATCGGGACGACCTCCGGAACCATCGGCATATACAGCCCGACCGTGTCGCCGGGATCGGTTCCGATCGACTCCAGGTAGGCTGCCACCCGATCGCTTTCGCGGGCGAGCTCGTGGTAGGTCAGCTCGCGGACGTCGCCGGGCTCGCCCTCCCAGACGACCGCGACGCGGTTCCGGGTCGGCGATCCCGGCGCGGCGTGGCGGTCACAGACGTTGTGTGCAACGTTCAGCTCGCCGTCGACGTACCAGTTGGAGAACTGCGGGCCGTCGGTATCGTCACGAACCGCGTCGTAGGGCTCGTCGAACTCGATCCCGAGATAGTCGACGATCTCGTCCCAGAACCACTCCACGCCGGACTCCTCGACGCCGTCGATCCCGTAACAGGTTCGGTCGATCAGCTCGTCGTAGTCGTCGATCCCGTACTCGCGCATGAACGCCCGGACGTTCGTCTTCGCGGCGGTTTCCGGATCCGGGCGGTAGGCGATCTCCGCGCAGTCATCGAGGGGATCCATCCCGTGGGTCTTGTGATCGATCCGGTAAGTACTTTCGTGGTTCGGCGGGGAACGGTTTTCACCGTGGGGGTTCTTAGCCGCGAGTATGTACGTCCGTGATGCCAAAAACCGGGACGAAGCGTGGTTGCTCGACCACATCGAGGCGATGGGTCTCGACGATATGTCGTTTCGCTCGCGGGATTACGTCATCGCGGTCGACGAGGAGGCGAACGAGCGCGTCGGGTTCGGACGGCTCCGGATCCACAAGGACGACCCCGAGTTGTGTGAGCTGACCGGTATCGGCGTCCTCGAGCCCTGGCGGGGCCAGGGGGTCGGTGCACACGTCATCGAGCGGCTCGTCGAGACGGCCGCCACGGAGGGGTTCGAGGCCGTCTACTCGCTCACCGACGAGCCCGGCTACCTCGAGCGCTTCGGCTTCGAACCGATCGATGACGCCGACCTCCCCGACCGGCTGCGCGAGCGGCTCTCGGAGAAACGGTCGGTCGTCGACGAAGCGGTGGTCGGCCTCCGGATCGACGTCGACGCCTTCGACCTCCCCGCGGGTGATCGCGAGGCGTTCAAGAACGCCATCGCCGAGGGGGAGACGGATGGAGACCACGAGGAGTCGCCCGAGGACTTCGGCATCGACCCCGACACGGCGACGTACAAGTACGACACCGGGAGCTAGAACGGGCCCCCGGAACGGGTTCCGAGAACGAATTCCTAGAACGGGTACTCCCGCGGCTCGTGTTGCAGCGAGATCCACTTCGTCTCGGTGACCTCGTGGAGGAACTCCTCGGCGTTGTAGCCGCCCATTCCGGAGGCCTTGGTGCCGCTGAAGGGGACGTGGGCCTCGTCGTTGATGGGCTGGTCGCCGACGTGAACCATCCCGGTCTCGAGCCGGTCGGCGATGGCGCGCCCGGTCCCGACGTCGCCGGCGTGAACCGACCCCGACAGGCCGTACTCGGTATCGTTGGCGAGCGCCACCGCCTCGTCGACGTCCGAGAACGGGATCACGGGCGCGATCGGGCCGAAGTGCTCGAAACAGGCGGCCGACATGTCGTTCGTGACGTCCGAGAGCACGGTTGGGGCGACCACGAGCGAGTCGTCGACGCCGTCAAGTGGAACCGTCTCGCCGCCGGTCTCGAGGGTCGCGCCGGCCGCAACCGTCTCCTCGACGTACTCGAGCATCTCCTCGCGCTGGGACTCGTCGATGATCGGGCCGACGATCGTCTCGGGATCGTGGGCGGTGCCGGCCGAGATCGACTCGGCACGCTCGACGAGTCGGTCGACGTATTCGTCGTAGACGGCCTCGTGGACGAGGTGGCGGTTGATGGAGATACACACCTGTCCCTGATGGACGAACGACCCGAAGACGGCGGCGTCGATCGCCCGATCGAGGTCCGCCTCGGCGGTGACGATGTGGGCGTTGTTCCCACCTAACTCCATCGCCGGCGTCGCGAGGTTCTCGGCGGCCTGGGCCGCCACCTGCCGGCCGACCGGCGTCGACCCCGTGAATGCGACCACGTCGCTGACGGGGTGGCTCGCCACGCGGTCGCCGATCGCCGACCCGCGGCCGGTGACCACGTTGAGGACGCCGTCCGGGAGGTCGGCCGTCTCAAGCAGTTTCGCGAACA
This sequence comes from Halopenitus sp. POP-27, assembly GCF_029889855.1. Taxonomy (NCBI): domain Archaea; kingdom Methanobacteriati; phylum Methanobacteriota; class Halobacteria; order Halobacteriales; family Haloferacaceae; genus Halopenitus; species Halopenitus sp. POP-27. The sequence continues at coordinate 66,530 of NZ_JARANU010000014.1, forward strand.
GCAGTCCACCCACGATCGGCGTGTTCGTCGAGGGCTTGAGAACGACCGTGTTTCCGGCCGCGATCGCGGGCGCGACCGCCCGCATCGAGAGGTTCAACGGGAAGTTCCACGGCGAGATGACGGTGACGGTCCCGGACGGAATCCGCTCGACCACGTTCTCCTTGCCCGGTACGTTCGAGGCGGCCGTCTCGCCCTTCATCCGGCGCGGCAGCGTCGCGGCCTCGGCGGCCTGGTCGGTCGCGAGATGGACGGACGTTTCACCCATCGCCCGCGATCCGCCGGCCTCGGCGGCGAGCAGGTCGACGATCGCCTCGTGGTGTTCCTCCAGCGCGCCCAGCAGGGACTGCATCGCCTCTTCCCGGCGTGCCGGCGGCGCTGCGGCCCACTCCTCCTGGGCCGCGGCGGCGGCCTCGTAGGCGGCGTCGACGTCCGCCTCCGTCCCGCGCGGGACGTGGGCGACCGTCTCACGCGTCGAGGGATCCTCGACGGCGATCGTCTCCCCGCCGGCCGCCTCGATCCACTCGCCGTCGATGTACATCGCGCTCCAGTCGGCGTCGATCCCGAGTTGCGTCATGCGTCTCTGGTATTGGGTACCCACCCGTATAGATGATCGCACTGGGGCGATCCGTTCGGGGAGTTGCAGCCTCCGGTCGGGTTGGTGTGGCGTCGAGTACTCCTCGCGACGGACGGACCGTAATCGGTTTAGTACGGCCTGTAGAAGGGCGGGTGTATGACAGTCACCATCGTCGGCTCCCAGCTGGGAGACGAGGGCAAGGGCGCCCTCGTCGACCGGTGGGGAGGGGACGCGGACGTCATCGTCCGTTATCAGGGCGGCGACAACGCCGGCCACACCGTCGTCGAGGGCGGCGACGAGTACAAGCTATCGTTGGTCCCGAGCGGCGCCGTTCGAGACAAGATCGGCGTCCTCGGGAACGGCTGCGTCGTGAACCCGCGAACGCTTTTCGAGGAGATCGACGGCCTGCGCGACCGGGGGCTCGACCCCGACGTGCGCGTCGCCAAGCGCGCCCACGCCATCCTGCCGTATCACCGCGTGCTCGACGGCATCGAGGAGGAGGTCAAATCCGACTCCGACCTCGACGCCGGGACGACCGGCCGGGGGATCGGCCCGACCTACGAGGACAAGGCCGGCCGGCGCGGGATCCGGATCGGCGACCTGCTTGACCGTGAAGTGCTCCGGGATCGGCTCGAGTACGTCGTCCCGCAAAAGCGGGCACTTGCCGAGGAGGTCTACGGTCTCGACGTCGCTGCCAGCGACCACGCCGACGCCTTCGACGTCGACGCCCTCCTCGAGGAGTACGCCGATTACGGTGACCGCCTCGCCGCGGACGGGATGGCGATCAACTGCTCGCAGTTCCTCCACGAAGCCCGCCAGGCGGGCGACCGGATCATGTTCGAGGGCGCCCAGGGAACGTCGATCGACATCGACCACGGCATCTACCCCTACGTCACCTCCTCGAACCCCACCGCCGGCGGCGCCGCGGTCGGCTCCGGAGTCGGCCCGACCGTCGTCGGTCAGGGAGAGGTCGTCGGCATCGTCAAGGCCTACCTCTCGCGGGTCGGAACCGGCCCGCTGCCGACCGAGCTCGACGGTACCGACAGGGAGGAGGAACTGGCCGACCACATCCGCGAACGGGGCGGCGAGTTCGGCACCGTCACCGGTCGGCCGCGCCGCATCGGCTGGCTCGACCTGCCGATGCTTCGCCACGCCGCGCGCGTCTCCGGATTCACCGGAATCGCGGTCAACCACGTGGACGTCCTCTCGGGGCTCGACGAGCTGAAGGTGTGTGACGCCTACGAGCTCGACGGCGAGCGCATCGAGTCGATGCCCGCGACCACCGAGGAGTGGGGCCGGTGTGAGCCGGTCTTCCGCGAGTTCGACCCGTGGCCGGACGTCGACTGGTCTGCCGTCGCCGCCGAGGGAGCCGACGCCGGCCTCGATGCCCTGCCCGCGGAGACGCGAGCGTACCTCGAGTACCTGAGCGATGCGGTCGACGCGCCGGTCTACGCCGTTGGCGTCGGTCCCGGACGCGAGGAGACGATCGAGCTCGCGAACCCCTTCGAGACCGCCTGAGACGGGATGAACGGCAACGACCGGTCGATCCTCGCGATCGCGATGACCGGTCACGGGATGGTCCACGCCTTCGAGATGTCCATCCCGGTCTTTCTCACCTACTGGATGGTCGCCTTCGACGTCGGATCCGGCACGATGGGAACCGTCGTCGCGGTCGGCTACGCGCTGTTCGGGATCGGATCCCTGCCCGCCGGTATCGCCGCCGACGTTTACGGCTCGAAGCGACTGGTGATCGGGTGCCTGCTCGGGATGGGGCTCGGCTTTCTCCTGTTGGGATTCGGCGGGATCGCCGGCCTGACGGCGGCACTGTTGGTGTGGGGGGCTGGCGCAAGCCTGTATCACCCCTCGGGGCTTCGGCTCATTAGCACCGGCATCGAGGACCGTGGGTCGGCGTTCGCCTTCCACGGGATGGCGGGTAACCTCGGCATCACGCTCGGACCGCTCATCGCCGTCCTCCTCCTGATGACCCTTCCGTGGCGGACCGTCACGGCGGCGTTCGCGATCCCCGCCATCATCGCCGCCATCGCGATCGCGCTCGTCGACGTCGACGAGACGGCCGCGGTTGCGGAGAGTAATGGCTCCGGGTCGGGCGGCTCCGGAACCGGCGATCCACCCTCGGTCCGCGAGGTCCTCACGGATAGCCGGACGCTGTTCGCGGGTCTGTTCGCGATCGTCTTCGCCATCGTGGTTCTGCAGGGGTTCTTCTACCGCGGGATACTCACCTTCCTGCCCGAGATCCTCTCCGACTCGCCGGTCCTTGAGCCGGTCGTCCTCCTCGATCGCGAGGTCGCCCCCTCCCGGTACGTCTACGTCGCGCTGCTGTGTGTGGGGATGGGTGGCCAATACGTCGGCGGCAGGCTCAGCGACCGGTACCCGCCCGAGCAGGTGGCGATCGGCGCGTTTCTGCTGCTCGCCGCGCTCAGCCTTGCGTTCGTCCCGGCCGCGGCCTTCGGCGTCGTGGCCGTGGTCGGCGTAAGCCTCCTGCTCGGGTTCGTGCTGTTCGGAGAGCAGCCGCTGATGCAGGCCGTCGTCGCCGAATACACCGGGTCCGGCGATCGCGGGATCGCCTACGGGTATATGTATCTCGCGAACTTCGGGGTCGGGTCGCTTGGAGCCGCCGTCAGCGGGGCCATCCTGGCGTACACGACACAGCGCGCCCTGTTTCTCCTGCTCGCGATCGTTCCCGCAGCGGCCGCCGTCGCGTCCGCGACGCTGTTCCGGTACGGCCGCGGGTGATCCGGAGCGTCACGGCGACGTCGCCGCCCGCTTCTCCGTCGGTGCTGCTACCCACCACCGTCGCTCGGGCCGGGCACAACCCGCAGACTTTTGATGGCGCCTCGCCTACCGCCGGCCATGAAGGAGTCGCTGCTGGATATCATCTGCTGTCCGCTCGATAAACACGATCTCGACCTGGCCGTCGAGGACCGCGAGGACGGCGAGATCCTCGCGGGCACGCTCACCTGCACCGACTGCGGGGAGACGTACCCGATCGAGGACGGCATCCCGAACCTCCTCCCGCCGGATATGCGCGAGGACGCGCCGGCGTAAGCTCGGTCGCCCTTCGTCGATCGTCGTGAACCTTTTTCTACCGTGCACGCGAGAGTATGGACGTGCAGACGATCCCGATCGAGGTGAACGGCGACGGCGTGCACTCGATCGCGGTTCCCGACCGGATCACGGTCGAGGGATCCTTCGAGATGGCGATCGACAATCAGGGCCAGGCCGCCCACGTTCACCTCAACGTCGACGACGACCTCGGACGGATCGCCAGCCTCGGGGAGACGAACCACTACCTCGAGGCCGACGCCCGGCGGGTCGTTCACGTCGACGTGACCCCGAATCGGCCTGCCGAGACCGTCCGTGGAAAGCTCAAGGCCGTCGTCGGCCACGGGTCGGGAACGTCCTACATCACCGTCATCGTCGAGCCGGCGCCGGATCCGGCGTCGGAGTCGGTGACCGTTGACGAGTCACTGGCGGATCCGCCCGAGCGGGACCCCGAACCGACGCCCGCCGAGCGGTTCGTTGCGGCGCTCGATGCGGTTTTCGGCGACGGTCTCGGCCCGGCGATCGTCGTGGCGGCGATCGCCGTCGCGCTCGCGCTCGCTGTCGGCACCGCCCTGAACACGCCCATCGTCTTCCTGGCGGCCGGCATCGTCGTCGCCGCAGTCGTCGTCGCGCTCGCGTTGGCCCTTCGGTGATTCGGCCGCCGCTTATTCGCCGGTCGTCCCCTCTTCGGGGTTGGTCGGGACGCCACAGAGGGTCCCGTCGTCGTCGAACCGCTTGGCCCGCAGGAACCTGGTTCGGTATCGGTTCGCCCCCTCCGAGAGGTCCGCCTCGCGGATCTCCTCGACGCGTCCGTCGGCGACCGCGTCGATGAGCGCCTCCAGCTGCTCTTTCTCGCTCGGCGTGAGGTCGAACTCGTAGGTGCGTTCGGCCTCCGACTCGAGTTTCGTCCACCGGCGGGCGGCCGAGACGACGAGCGAGCAGGGCTCACGGCAGGGGAAGACCCCGTCGCCGCCGTCGACGGACAGGTCGGTCTCGGCGTCGTACTCCCACTCGCGACGCTTGAGGCACTGTGAATCCGCACAGCACGTCTCCGCGACCCACTCGACGTGTTCGTGTCCCTCGCCGCGGTCCCACGTCTCGATCAGGCCGTAGATACCGGTCTGTCGCGCCATCGTCTCGTGCCAGTGGGAGACGTCGAGGTCGCCGCGCCGCTCCCGGTCCCAGTTGGCGACGGTCGCAGGGTAGAACGTCTCGACGGTCTCGTAACACTCGTGGGCGTCGAGGTCGGGAAAGACCCACCCGGTCGGCAGCGTCGGCGCGGTCTTGAGCGGTCGATATCGGCCGTCCGGATCGTGTTTGGCGATCGACCGTGCGTCCCGTGGGTCATCGTGCGTTTCGAGATGGTCCCGGTCGATCCCCGCCGCGTCGGCGTGGCGGATCGCGTAGCGGCGCGTTCCGTCGTCTGCGATCGTGGCCGTGATCCGGAGCTGGCCCCAGTCGTGCTCGATGCCCGACGCCAGCGACCTGAACCGGTCTCGGATCGCGGTTGCGGTCGTCGGTTCCGATCGCTCGGCCGCATCGGACGTGCTCGCATCCGCCGCGTCGGTTCGCCCGTCATCGAGACGTCCGAGGCGTTCGAGACGCTCCGTCGCTCCCTCCAGCCACCGGAGGAAGGCTCCGCGGGCCCCCTCGTCGTCGACGACGTGCTCGAAGACGTACCAATCGGCGACGAGAACGTCGTGGTCGCGGGCGGCGTCCGCGAGTTCAGCTCGGGACAGACCGGTGTGTCGCTCCGCCGCCGTCTCGAAGGTGTACGTGTCGCCGGTCGTGGCCGTGACCCGGAACCCGTCGACCGCGATCGTCGGTGCACGGTGGTCGTCGTCCGGCGACCGCGCCAGCGCGTCGACCGCGGCCGTCGGGAGGTCGATCGATGGCACCGCGTCGCGATCCGGGACCGTCCCGTCGGCCTCGGCGTGTCCCGTCATCGTTCCCCCGCCGCGACGGCGGTGGTTCGACGAACGCGCTCGATCGCCGCCCCGACGTCGGCGCCCGCGTCGGCCGCGCGCTCGAGCACCACGTCGGCCAACAGCGGCTCGGTCCCGACCGCGCCGGCGTACCAGATCCGGTGGCCGTCGACGGTCGCGGGCACCTCGTAACCGGTCCGGTAGTCGTCGGTGAGCCCCATGTCCTCCGGGATGTCCTCCTGGGTGTGGAAGCCGTCGGCGATGAAAAGGGGCACCACGACCACGTCCGTCGCGGTGAAGTGGTCGGTCACGTCGTCGACCTCGGGGTCCTCATCCATATACAACGCCGTGACCTCGTCGAAGCGGCCGGTCTCGCGGATCCGATCCGCGTGGTACTCGATCGCCTTCGCCGAGTTCTCGTTGCGCTCGGTGCCGTGGCCCACGACTGCGAGGCCGAACCCGTCGCCGACGTCGGGGTCGTCGGTCACGGTCTCCGCTCGCCGGATCAACACGTCGGTCATCGCCTCGTGCGTGCCGACCGGCCCGCAGTAGTGGACGGTCTGTCCCGTGTCCGTCGCCGTCAGCGTGGCCTGGTCGGCCGAGAGGCCGTCGGATCCCCACTGCTCGACGTCCCACCCCTCCAGGCGGAGTTCACGCGGGATCACCTGTTCGGTGAAATAGCCCTCGGAGATGAACAGTGGAACGACGTACACCTCCTCGCCCTCGACGGTCCGAAGGACCTCCCGGAGGTGTGGTTCCTCCTTCCAGAAGCCCGTGCGGACCTCGCCGAAGGCGCCCGCCTCGCGAATGGTGTCGGCGTGGTCGTACGTCGGCGTACTCGAGTCCGGATTGAGGTGTGACCCGTGAGCCACGATGACCAGCGACTGCATACGTGATCCAGGGACGCGCCGACCTTAGGGACTTCGGAGCCGTCGCCGCGACGGTGGCCGGGTCCCGGGCAGGCGGCTGGGCCTCGGGTAGACGGTTGGGCCTCGGGTAGACGGTTGGGTCCCGACCCGGGGTCCGGTACCCGGTTCGGCGGCTTCAAGGGAGCCGCCACGGTACCACCGTATATGTCGCTTGCAGCCGATACCCGGGCAGCGGTTCGTGCCCACCCGTTCCTGCACGACTCGCTGCGGGCGGGGGTGCTCAACCACGCCGCGGCCGCCGAGTGGCTCCTCGACCACGACCCCGATCTCGAGGGGGATCCCAATGCAGTTGCCACCGCAATCCGGCGATTCGGGGGGAATTTCGAGGACGTCGACCACGCCGACGTCGGTGCTAGCGTGTCGATGCGGAGCGGCGTGGACGTCGTCGATCGCGCCGCCGTCGTGGACGGAGACGGAAGCGGAGATGAAGACGGACGCGGAGATGAAGACGGGGAGTGCGGACGGGATGAGAACACGCACCCTCTTGCGATCGTCGGCGACGTTGCGGTCGTTCCCGGCGGCAACCGGACGGCGCTACGTGTGACCGGATCGGTGGATCCCGGCGTGCTCGGCCACGCCATCGACCGGTTGCGGATCGCCGGGATCGAGGTTCGTACGTGTGCGGCCGGCGGCGAGGCCGCCCTCCTCGTCGTCGATCGGTCCGCGAGCGTGGACGCGCTCCGCGTTCTGGAGGACGCGTTGACCACCGTTCCCGGGCGTGGAGCCGGCTCCGTGGTCGAGTAGGAATATCGTGTGGTCTCACCCGATCGATCACCGTACTCGTGCCCGATCCGAACGGTTAAGCCACTGAGTGGGGTACGTTCACATCCATTGGCAGTTCTTGCGTCGCGGACAGCAACTTTTAAACCCCGGGATGACAAGTTAACATATGCCATGATAGACCGACTGGAGAAGGAAGTCGATATGTTGGAACGGCACCTACAGGTGCTGAAGATGGTGATCGAGAACGAACCCATCGGCATCGTCAAGATGTCGAACGAGACCGGATACCCCCACCACAAGGTTCGGTACTCGCTTCGCGTCCTCGAGGAGGAGAACCTCATCGAGCCGTCCAGCCAGGGCGCGATCACCACCGAACGCACGCAGGAGTTCGTCGACGAACTCGACGACAAACTCGACGAGATCGGCGACAAGCTCGCCGAGATGCGCATCGACTCCGCCGCCGAACTCGAAAACTGATCGACACTCGGGAGACCTGACCGCTGCTTGCTTCTTCGATCGTCCCGTAAGCGCCGCGAGACCGTCACGATCACCGTTTTGTCCGCATCGGTGTCGGGAATCCGATCCGCTACGACGGGGCCGTCCTCACAGCTCCGGTACGGTGAGGTGGAACCCGTGCTCGCGGGACTCCGCCAGACAGAGATGGAACCCCCGCTTTCGCGCGACCTTCACGAAGTTCCGCTTTTTCGACCGGCTCAACAGGCCTCCGCCGGTCGCATCCTCGGCCGCTTCCAGGGCGCCGGGGTCGAAGAAGCTCGAGGTGACCGCGACGCCCGCGGTGAACTCGTCGGTGCCCTCGGCAAGCTGTGAGCCCGTCTCCACGAGCCCCTCGAGGGTTCCCTCGGGAGTCGGGTCCCGGCCGTCGTTGAGGTCGGCGACGACGAGTGGATTCCCCATCCGGTCGCGCAACACCAGGTCGAACGTCTGCTGTTCGCGGTGTTCCTCGCCCTCGGATTCGTAGGTGAGTGACACCGACCCGCCGATCTCGGCGCGGTCGATTCGCGGGATCGCATCATAGAGGTCCTGCAGCCCGCTGACGTTCCCCGTGTCTCGGATCTCGAACAGCAACTCGGTGACGACCCAGTTCGTGAAGCCGAACTCCATCGTCTCGACGAGGAACTCCCGATACGGCTGGCCGTTCACCACGACGCGTTCGTCCTCGAAGCTCGTGTGGTGTTCGATCCGCAGGTTGTCGACGAGCTCCTCGCGCTCGACCGAGCCGTTGTGGGCCTTCTCGAGCGTGGCCCCGCCCTTGGAGTCGTACCGGACGAACAGGTTGGTACCGGCCAGCGCGTCCGCGGGCGACAGCACGCGATCACCCTCCGGCAGCTGTGCACGGGCCTCCTCGAGCTCTCCGCGAACGCGATCCAGCGTCGACTCGAGTTCCTCGACCCGTTCCTGGAGCCGCTCCGCCTCGGTGGCGATCTCGTCCCGCTCGGCAGCGATGTCGTCGCGTTCGGCGGCGAGTTCGTCCCGTTCGGCCTCGAGCCGATCGCGGTCCGCCTCGAGTTGGTCCCGCTGATCGGTCGCCTTCGCGAGTTCGTTCTCGAGCCGTTCGACCCGGTTCCGGAGGTCGCCCGCAGCCGCCCCACGAGGTTCCGTTCCGGAACCTGTCCCGGAGGCCGACCTGCGTTGGTCCCGTGCTGCCGCCGCCTTCGAGTCGGTGTCCGCCGCGGATCGCCGGGTCGTTGCCGACCGCTGTGTGCCGGCTGCGTCGTCCGTCGATCGTGGCTCCCGCCGGTCCGTTCCGGAGCGAGCACTCCCCGATGCGGCCGCCTCGTTCGGCGCCGCGTCGTCGGCCTCCGGCGGCCGTCGGTTCGCCCGCGTTTCCGAGGGGTCGATCGACGGGATCGACTTCGCCTCCCGCCACTCGGCCTCCTGGGAGAAGACGTTCTCGGACGTTGCCGGGGCGTCACCCTGGTGCTGGGGGTTCTCTCCCTGGCGCTGGGGTGGTTTTCCCTGGTGCTGGGGGTTCTCTCCCTGCCGGGCCTCGTTCCCGTGCTGACGGGCGTCAGCGTCCGTTGCCGTCGTCTCACCGGTATGCGTTGCGTCGGGGGGCGTCGCCGTCTCACCACCTTTCGCTGCGTTGCGTGTCTCCGTCGACCCTCGATCACGACGTGGCCGTGGGTCGGGCTCCGATCGCGAACCGGCCGAGGCTTCGTCGGCTCCAGTTCCCGTCTCGGCGTCGTCACGGTCCGGCTCACCGGGTGATGGCGAGGGCGCCGTCGAGTCGTCGTCGGCCGTGGCGCCGGTCGCGGCGGCGCCCCCGGCTCCCGAAGTTTCGGTGGGTGGTCTCCCGTCGGACTGACTCCCATCGGAGTGGCTCTCGTCGGGGTGGCTTCCGTTCGACCCGCTCCCCGGCTCCCCGTGTTTACCCATCGTCACCGCACCATCGGACGTGTCCGTCACCTCGGCCGTATCGTCGGTCTCGGTCGGTTCCGTGGCGTCCGCGGGCTCTGTAGCGTCCGCGGGCTCTGTAGCGTCCGCGGGTTCCGTAGCGTCCGCGGAGTCCGCCATCTCGCTCGATCCCGCTGTGTCGGTCGTTCCGCTCTTGGAGGGTGTCCCGCCCTCCAGGGGGCCCTCCTCCGTGGGGAACGTCTCGCTCTCGGAGGTCGTCTCCGCGAACGATCCCCGGCCCGAGACCGCCGACCCCGCGGCCGCTGCAGGCTCCGGGACGTCCTGGACCTCAAGATCGACCTCGTGAACCCTGTAGATGCCCACCTCGTCGTCGGCCAGCTCGAAAGCCTCCGTCCCGGTCTTCAGCTGTTCGGCGTTGCCGATGAACGCGACCGGGAACGACTCGCCGCCGTAGTACGCGACGTAGTAATCGCCGGACAGCACGTTCTCGGAAAGTTCGATGTAGCCGGTGAAGTTGGACTCCGAGAGCGTTCGATCGGCCTCGGAGATCGGGGTGTCGTTGGTGTAATACTGTGCCTTCTGCTCGCCGCCGCGGGTCTGCATCGCGAACAGCAGCGGTAGCGACTCGTCGGGAGCGGTATAGGCGGTTCCCGAGGCGTCCTCGAACGCCGACAGGGATCCGCCGGTGACGCCGACGATGCGGCCGTTCAACAGGTAGATCCGAACGGCCGCATCGGTCACCACGCCCGAGAAGCCGCGATCGGCGAGCCGGGCCAGCCCGGCGAACCCGTCGGAGACGGACTCCGCCTCCCACTCGGTCACGAGGTCGGTGCGATCGGCATCCATTTGGGGGTAACTCGCCGGAGGCGACGCAAATACTTTCCGGAGCGAATGCCGGCCGTCAGACGTTCCTTCCCGACTTCAGCGTCCGCCGGACTCGCCCGGCGACTTCGAAACCCGCTCGATCGCCTCACGGCCGAGATCGATCACGTCCGCATCGAGGTCGCTCGTCCGCAGATCGGCGGGGGTGTACCAGTGCCAGTCGTCGGGATCGACCTCCTCCGATCCTGCCGGGTCGATCGCCCGCGAAGGCACACGTGCGAAGTAGAGATGGTCGACGTGTTGGTGGCCGACCCGCCCCGCGTCGTCGACGTTGATGTCGTACAGCAGGAGGTGTGCCGGTTGGGGCAGACTCCGGCCGTTCGGGCCCTCGATCCCGGCCCGATCGGCGACGAGCTCCGCTTCGAGGCCGGTCTCCTCGTACACCTCCCGGATCGCGGCCTCGTGCGGGAGCTCGTCGCGGTCGATGTGTCCCCCCGGTGGCACGCGGATGCCGAGTCGCTCGTGGTCGTGGAGGGCGGTGGCGCCGTCGTTGACGATGTACGCGGTCGCGGTGAAGTGGCGAGTAGTCTCCATACCACCCGTCTCGGGACACGGAATAAGAAGAACGCCGATCGACACCGACGGTGGAGCCGCGATCTACGGCTGAATAAGGCGGTTCACGGCGTCGCGATCCCTTCCTCGGCGTCGAGCAGCTCGTGATAGCGATTGCGGATCGTCACCTCGGAGATGTTCGCGACCTCGCTCACCTCGCTTTGGGTGACCTTCTCGTTGGTGAGCAGGGAGGCGGCGTAGACGGCGGCTGCGGCGAGGCCGACCGGGGATTTTCCGGAGTGAACGCCCTGGTCCTTGGCGGTCTCCAACAGCTGCCGGGCCCGCATTTCTGCCTCGTCGGAGAGGCCGAGATCGGAGGCGAACCGGGGGACGTAGCTCTCCGGATCGGCCGGTTGGATCTCGAGTTTGAGCTCGCGGACGACGTAGCGGTACGTCCGGGCGATCTCGTCCTTCTCGACGCGTGACACGCCCGTGATCTCGTCGAGCGATCGCGGCGTTCCCGCCTGTCGAGCGGCCGCATAGAGGGCGGCGGTCGCGACGCCCTCGATCGAGCGACCCGGAAGGAGGTCCTCGTCGAGCGCGCGCCGGTAGATGACGGAGGCGGTCTCACGGACGTTCTCGGGGAGGCCGAGCGCGGAGGCCATCCGGTCGATCTCGCCGAGCGCCTGCTTGAGGTTGCGCTCCTTGGAGTCGCGGGTGCGGAAGCGCTCGTTCCAGGTCCGGAGCCGCTGCATCTTCTCGCGCTGCCGGCTCGACAGCGACCGCCCGTAGGCGTCCTTGTCCTGCCAGCCGATGTTCGTCGAGAGCCCCTTGTCGTGCATCATCTCGGTCGTGGGGGCGCCAACGCGGGACTTCGAGTCCTTCTCGCTGGCGTCGAAGGCGCGCCATTCGGGCCCGCGATCGATCTCGTCCTCCTCGACGACGAGCCCGCAATCGGCACAGACCGTCTCGCCGTGTTCGGTGTCGGTCGTCAGCTGACCACCGCATTCGGGGCACCGGAGCTCCTCGTCGACTTCGTGTGTCTCGTCGTGTGTTTCCTCGTCGTGTGCTTCCTCGTCGCTCTTGTGTGTCTTCTCCGCTGTCTCGTGCTCATCAACGTGTTCGTCGGGGTGTGTGATGGGGTGATTGCTCATTTGCTGGGATCAGGGGCGGTGGCCGCTCGGATCGAACGGATCCGCCTGATGTCGGATCCGAGAGATGCGTCTCGACTTCGTCGTCCTCACTATAGTATAGGGCCCAAGCACGTATAAATGTATTTATATATTCCATATATATACAAATAGAAAATTGATAGTAGACGGTCCCTATCTGTCATTCGATCCATATCGGTGTGGATCTCACTGAACGAGACGATCCGACGGATGGTAACATATAATGGTTTCGCTGTAAAGGCGACGATCGGACGCCACCGGTGGGGCCGCGATCTGGTGCCGCGTGACCGATGACGATCGGGGATGTCCACGGGCTAACGCTGTCCGGAAGCCAACCACTATAGGCGACGCCGCCGCAGCGATCCGTATGACTCGGGATATGCCGGCGCTTGCGGAGACGATCGCGGGACGTGACGTGGATGGGTATCTGATCGACGCCGACTGGGAGGACCCCACCCAGCTGTATCTCTCGGGCTTTACCGGACCGGACCCGTTTCTCACGCTGTACGCCGACGGCGGCGTCCACCTGCTGGTGTCCGGGCTCGAGTACGCACGCGCCAAACGCGAGTCGCGCGCCGACACCGTCCGCCGACACGCCGAGTACGATTTCCAGTACGGCGGTCGTGAACGGCGGCTCGACATGTACGCCGACTTCCTGGCCGACGTCGGCGTCGAGTCGGTGTTGATGCCGGACCGTGCCCCCGTCGGAACCGCGGACGGTCTCCGCGATCGTGGGATCACGGTCGCGGTCGACCACGAGGACGCCGTCGCGTCACTTCGGGCCGTCAAGTCCGACGATGAGGTGGACCGGATCCGGACCGCACAGCGGGCGACCGAATCCGCGATGGCGGCCGCGGAGTCCCTGCTCAGTGAGGCCGCGGTCGAGGACGGGACGCTGGTTCACGGGGGCGATGTCCTGACGAGCGAACGGGTTCGTGAGGAGATCGAGGTGACCCTGTTGCGACACGGCTGCGCCTCCGAGGAGACGATCGTCGCCGGCGGTGCACAGGCGGCTGACCCGCACGACCGCGGATCCGGACCCCTGAACGCCGGCGACGCCATCGTCATCGACGTCTTTCCGCGGGACACCGACACGAAGTACTTCGCGGATATGACGCGAACGTTCGTCGTCGGCGAGCCCGGGGACGCCCTCCGCGAGCGCTATGACCTCACCGTGTCGGCGCTGGACGCGGCCATCGACGCCGTCGAACCCGGCGCGACCGGCGAGGACGTCCACGTCGCGGCCTGTGAGGTGTATGAAGACGCCGGCTACCCGACGCTGCGAAGCGATCCGGACACCGACACCGGATACATCCACTCGACCGGCCACGGCGTCGGGCTGGCGGTCCACGAGCCGCCGCGGCTCTCGATGGGGGCCGGCGAGCTCGAGCCGGGGAACGTCGTCACGATCGAACCCGGACTGTACGACCCCGACGTCGGGGGCATCCGGGTCGAGGACCTCGTGGTCGTGACGACGGACGGGTGTGAGGTCATCACCGACTATCCGAAGCGGTTCGTGATCGAGTGATGCCGGCGATCGAGAGGGTGTCGGACCGATGACGCGGCGATACGCGTACACGGTACTCGGGCTGTGTACCCTCGCGTTCAGCGCGACGATGGTCGCCCGGCTGGCGATCAGCCCGGTCGTTCCGCTCGTTGCCGACGATTTCGGAGTCTCCTACGGGACCGTCGGGCTCGCGCTCTCGGGAATGTGGGCGGCCTACGCGCTCACCCAGTTCCCCTCCGGCGTGCTCGGCGAACGGTACGGCGAGCGCCGGATCATCCTCGTCGCGATCGGCGCCACGGCGGTCGCGGCGCTGCTCGTGGCGCTGTCTCCCTCGATCTGGGCGTTCCTCGCGTTCACGGTTCTGCTCGGCGCCGGTGCCGGACTCCACTACTCGGTCGCGACGACGTTGCTCGCCCGCGAGTTCGACAGTATCGGGCGCGCGATCGGGATCCACGTCTCCGGCGGACCGGCCGCGGGTCTGCTCGCGCCGCCGGCAGCCGCACTCGTCGGGGCTCGGTACGGCTGGCGAGCGGCAGTTCTGCTGGGCGTTCTGGTGGCTGTTCCCGTGTTCGTCCTGTTTGCGTGGCGGGTTCGTCCGACCGAGCCGCTCCGGCCGGATCAGGCGATCGCGGAGCGGTTCGCGCTCGGACCGCTGGTGGAGCTCGTCTCGCGTCCGCCGATGGCCTACACGACCGGCCTCGCGATGCTCGGGGCGTTCGCGTGGCAGTCGACCGCGTCGTTCCTCCCGACGTTTCTCACGGATGCAGCGGGGCTGTCGACGGCGACCGCGAGCCTCCTGTTCTCGCTGTACTTTCTGGTGCACGGCGGCATCCAACCGGTTCTCGGTTCGATATCCGACCGCGTCGGCCGGGACGCCGTCGCAACGCTGACGATGGGAATCGGCATTTTTAGCTATGGCGGCCTCGTCTACGCCGCGATCGCGGACCTGGGAACGATCGCCCTCGCGGCAGCCACGGCCGGCGTCGGCGTCGCGATGTCGTGGGGAGCGCCGGTCCAATCCCGGTTTATGGACCTCCTCGGCGACGCCGAGCGCGGCGCGGGATTCGGGCTCGTTCGCACCGTCTATATGGTGCTTGGCGCCTCCGGGAGCGTCCTCGTCGGCACCGTCGCCGACGTTGCGGATTGGACCGTCGCGTTCGGGCTGCTGGCACTCGTGATGGCGATCGGGACGACCGCATTGACGGCCAACCGGCTGTTCCGGCTCGGCCTGTGACCGTCGGCTGTTCCGGCTCGGCCTGTGACCGCCGGTTGTTCCGGCTCGGTCGGTCCGGCTCGGCTGGATCCGTGTTTCGACACGGGACGGTCCGTCCAGGTCGTCGAAACGGTTTAGGAACGAGACCGCGTCTCGTGGGACGAGATGCGCATCCTCTCCGACGACGACGTCGCGAGCGTCCTCGACATCGAGACGCTGCTTGCGGTGGTCGATGAGGCGTTCCGGAAACAGGGCCGCGGCGAGGTCGAACGTCCCGATCGTCCGCACTTCCCGGTCGGGGAGGGATTGACGCTACCGGCACCAACCGACCCAGGATCCGACGACGCGGAACGTCCCGATTCCGTCCAGGGACCGTTCGGGACGGCCCTCGTGATGCCAGCGTACGTCCACGGGGCGGAGACCTATGCCACGAAGCTCGCGGCGGTCCACGAGGGGAACCCCGAACGCGGGCTCGACACGCTCAACGCCACGATCGCGCTCACCGACGCGGCGACCGGGGTACCGGCCGCCACCCTTGCCGGATCCCGAATCACGAACGCCCGAACGGGGTGTATCGGCGGCGTCGCCGCCCGTGCGCTCGCGACTGACGGTCCGGCAACGCTCGGCGTGATCGGCGCCGGCCAGCAGGCACGCTGGCAGGTCCGGGCCATCGACGCCGCGATCGATCTCGACCGCGCCCGCATCTACTCGCCGAGCGACTCCCGGTTCGAGTGTGCGAGCGCGCTTCGTGCGGAGGGGATCGACGCGACGGCCGTCGACGCGCCCCGCGAGGCGGTTTCGGGTGCGACGATCGTGGTCACCGCCACGCCCGCACGGGAGCCGGTCTTCGACGGGAGCGACCTCGACCCCGGCACGCTCGTGGTCGCGATCGGGGCCTACGACGACTCGATGCGCGAGCTCGACGCCGACACGATCCGTCGCGCCGAGCTGCTGTTCGGCGACGTTCCCGAGGAGGCCGCGGAGACGGGCGACATCCCGGACGACGTGACTGCCGAGGACCTGATCCCGCTTTCGGCCGCGCTCGCGGGGGACGTCGGTCGGGAGTCCCCGACGGACGTCATCGTCGTCGAATCGGTCGGCAGCGCGGTGCTCGATGCCGCCGCTGCGACGCACGTCTACGAGGAGGCACGGCGGCTGGGCGTGGGGACCAAGGTCGATCTCTGAACCGTCACTCGTCGATCGCTACGAGCTGACCGATCACTCGACCGTTACTCGGCGATCTCGACGTCGACCGCGTCGCGCTCGACGGCACGCCGAAACGTGGGGACCGTTCGATAGACCACGTCGACGACGTTCTTTCGACGAAGGCTCTGTAGCGCCGCCCGGACGTCGTCCACGTCGGGATCGACGTCGAACTCCGATCGAAGTCCGTTGAGGACGCTCACGACCGATTCGGACCGCTCGTCCGGCCCCGGGACGACCGCGAACACGCGCGCCTGCAGCTCCGGAACCCGGATCACGCTCGGGATACCGTCGCCGTTCCCGTCCGCACCGCCGGCCTCGATCCCGGGTTCGACGTCGACCAGGTCGGCCGCCTCCTCGGTCGCACGGATGAGGCTGTTGTCGTCCCGGAAGTAGTACTCCTTCAGGTGGGACTCGAGGTAGCCGTGGACCTCGCTGCCGGAGTCCAGCTCCCACGCCGACTGCAGCTCGGCGTTCTTCGTCGGCTGCAGCCGGACCACGTCGGCGAGTCGGTCCCGCTCCTCGTCGGTGAGACTCATACCGCCGGCTATCCCGTCCGCGAGTAAGGACGTTCCGAATCCCGGCCGGAGACGGCCGGTGTCGACAGCCTTATTCGGTGTGCTACCACACGACGGTGTATGGACGACATTCTCGTTGGACGCGTCATGACGAGCGAGGCGATCACCGTACATCCGGACACCTTCGTCGAGGAGGCCGCCTCGCTGTTGCTCGAGAACGACATCGGATCGCTCATCGTCGTCGACGATGACGGTCGGCTCGAGGGCATCCTGACGACGACGGACTTCGTCCACATCGTCGCCGCCAGCAAGCCGAAAGCCAAGACGACCGTGGAGCGATACATGAGCACCGCCGTCACGACCGCCAGCGCACAGGACGCGATCACCGACGTCGCCGACGTGATGATCGCCGAAGGGATCCATCACCTCCCGGTCATCGACGACGAGGGCAACGTGATCGGCGTCGTCTCCACGACCGATCTGACCGAGTACATCTCGGGGCTCAAGCCGCAGCGGACCGCCTGACCGGACGGGACTGCCCGACCGGACGGGACTGCCCGACGGGTGTGCGAACATCGACGGATCTATCGGGTCCCGTTTCGTGCCGATCCGTCTGCACTCACGCGCTCACCCCGAGCGTCTCCTCGACCTGCGTCACTACGGCGAGGAGGGCCCCCACCGCCAGCGCCGCTCCGACCGCGAACGGAACGATGAAGCCGTATTCGACGAGGAATCCGGAGGTCAACGGACCGATCGCGACCCCCAGTCCGAACCCCATCGTGAGTACCGACAGCGTCGACCCGGACTCCCCCTCCGAGGCGATGTCGCCGGCGATCGCCAGCGACGGCGGGAACGCGAACGCGACGGCGATCCCCTGCAGGAGCCGAACGGCAAGCATCGTCGTGGGCGTCGTGACGACTCCTTGCAGCAGCGTCGACGGCACGAGCAGCACGAATCCCGCGAGGAGGAACGGTCGCCGGCCGAGTCGGTCGGCTGCACGCCCGACCGGGACTTGAAAGACGACGTTCGCGATCGTCACGGCCGCAAACTGGACCCCGAACCAGATCGGCGCCTGGTCGAGCCGGAGGTTGATCTGGTTCTGTAACGTGGCAAAGAGTGCAACGCAGATGCCCATCGCGACGGTCGCCAGTCCGAGCGCGAACACCGGATCGAGAAGTCGATCGTCCCCGAACACGCGGATCGAAACGTCCGTGTCGCTCGCTTTCGCCGACTCCTCGGTGTCGTGAACCAGCCAGTACACGAGCGCGAACGAGAGGTACGCGCCCGCACAGGCCGCGAGGAACGCGGCGTCGAAGCCGTCGATCACCGCCGGTCGTCCCAGAACGGTCTCGATCCCGAGTCCCGACAGGTCGTAGGGGCCGCCCTCGACCACGACGCCGGCGAGGATCGGGCCGAATCCGTACCCGAACAGCCGGAACGTGTTGAACACGCCGAAGTTCTCCCCGCGTTCGTCCGCGCCGGCGGCGTACTCGTTCACGAGCGCGACGACCGCCGGAATCGTCAGCGCCGCGCCCAGGCCCTGTGCCGCCCGCAGCACGACGAGCGTCCAGTAGTCCGTGGCGAAGACGTACAGTCCGCTTGCGGTCCCCAACAGCGCGATCCCCGCCAGGATGAACGGGCGACGCGCTCCGGCGCGGTCGGACAGCCGTCCCGTCCACGGCTGGGACAAGCTGTTGAGGAACCCGAACAGCGAGAGCACGAACCCAATGAGTAGGGGCTCCGTGACCGGAACCGACGCCGGACCGACCCCGATCTGTCCGCCGAGCAGCCCCTCAAGATTGACGACGCCGCTGGCGATGTACAGCGGGAGGACGACGATCAGAAACGAGTTACCGATCGCCCCGACCATCCGGGCCGATCCCAACACGATCACTCGTCTGTCGCCACCGACGATCGGCGCGACCAGCCGTCCGATCAGTCCCATCCGTCGAGGCGTTCGACGGTCGAGTTGAAGGGCCTTCTGAACGACGCGTCGGCGGTCGGGCCGGAACGTCGACGCCGACCGACGCGAGACGGTCGACCGGTTCGATCCCGTCGTTTATATATCGTGACGTGGCATTCACCGGGTATGGAGTTTTGCGACGAGTGCGGTTCGATGATGAAAGCCGGCGAGGGCGAAGACCACTGGGTATGTACCGCCTGTGGCTTCGAGAAGGGCCGCAACGAACAGGAGGAGGCGGGGATGGTGACCACGCAGGGCCAGGAGGCCTCGGAGATCATCGACGTCAGCGACGCCGAGGACAAGGGTCTCCCGACCACGACGGTCCACTGTCCGGAGTGTGGCAACGACAGCGCCTACTGGTACATGCAACAGATTCGGTCGGCTGACGAGTCGGAGACGCGCTTTTTCGTCTGCACCGAGTGCGAGCACAAGTGGCGCGAGGACGACCACTAATCGCTGCGCCGTCGCGCCGATCGACGACCCACACCTGCACACTCGTATATCCCCACACCTGTACACCCGTCCCGTCTAGGGGCGCCGCGCGATCGTCAGATAGCCGGTGTGGCCGACCCCTGCCGTCGAGGGGCGTGAGCCGCGCTCGGAGAAGTCCATCTCCCGTTGGATCGTCTCCAGCGTCTCGACGTCCTCGAGACCGGCCGCACGGGCGGCGTTGACGATCTCGCTCGTTCCCTCGACGAACGGCGAGTACGCGGCCAGAAATCCGCCGGGAACGAGCACGTCCGGCGCGTGGGCGACGATGTCGGGCGCATCGCCGGTATCGAGGGTGAGCACGTCGAACCGGTCGTCGATGGGGTCAACGTCGGGGTCAGCGTCGGGGTCGGCGTCGGGGTCAGCGTCGGGGGCATCCACGACAGACTCTTATTAACATAAGGCGCAGCCGGCGGAAATCCGTGTGTTGCTAAAGG
>NZ_JARANU010000015.1:0-84320 GCF_029889855.1 Halopenitus sp. POP-27
GGGCACGCGGACCTCACGGCGTCGGAGACGTTCCTGAGACGGCAGACAGACGTACCACGGCCGATGGCACGGCCCGTGCGATTCGAGTGGGACGACCACCACTGGTCGGAGGTACCACACTCTCACGAAAGTCCCAAAGAAGCGCGCACAGACCAGAGTATCCTACGGTCGGCGTAGGAGAAAGTTGCCTCCGTGGGGGTTCGGCATGAGCCGAGACCGCCAGCGCGAGGAATCCCCGCCCCTTCAGGGCGGGGAGGATGTCAAAGCGATCACACGGGACTTGATCGTCGACCGGTTGGGAGAGGTGCCGTACGATCGGTTTCTGTTCTATCTGATGGGACCGTACAAGTCGTTCAACCTCAACTACGTTCTCAGCGATGCGGAACGCCGCGATATCGACCAGGACGATCTCCCCGGTCCGCTCCGTCGACTCTTTCGGAACGAAGACGATATCGACGATGCACAGGCACTCCTGCGGCGGATTCAGGGCGAACTTCGCGTGGACCCCGGCGTGAACGCCTTTCTCGCGCTCGATGTGGACGTTGACACCGACGATGTCGACGCAGCGACACAGAGTATCGAGTACACGCGGTGTAGCAATGCGACCGCGTTCGTGCTTCCGTTTCTTGGCCACAATTTCGGCGTCGGCGAAGAAGCCGGCAGCATCCTGGAAGCGCTGTCGGAAACACACGGCGATCGGCTGGTCTTCCTCCACGAGGACGACGTCACGAGTGCGATGATCCGCTCGGCCCGGGTACGGTGGGATCTCCGCGTCGCCACGTACGAAACCGAGACGGAACTCGTTTCGAAACTCCGGCTGTTCACTGGCGGGATCATGCAGCGCGAACGTCGAGGCGATCTCGAACGACGGGACTGACGCGACGGAGCTACCTCCCCACTCTCGACGGTGATCCGGGCGTGGACGAGGCCGTGACCGTTTCCCGTTGCTGATCGCGGAACGCACGGACGCGTCTCGATATCTTCGGCATCGGCTGTGGATGAGCCGAACATACTCTTGAACCGATGGTCGATCACCCGCTTCGATGCACGTCCGTGGCCGTATGCAGGCTCCGTCCGGAAAGCTGTGTCAGCGTCGACATCGTCAGTACCGACCCGGGGTCTCGACGCCGATCGAGAGGGACACACCACACCCTGTCACGTGTTCTGTGTCGATCGACGGCCTCGCCATATGCACGCGGATACACCACCGTTTCGCGTGACGCGTCGTCGATCGCGTGGATCCCCATCGACGGTGATCGTCTACGGGAGTCGTCGTTACTGGACGCCGAGGTATCCGGCGGCCGCGTTGGCGATCGTCTCCGTCGTGGCCGCACTGAGATGACCCTCGGCCGTTTCGATGTCGGCGTGGCGGATCACGACCACGGTCCACGGGTTCACGTCGCTCTCGCGTGGGAATCCCCCGGAGACGAAGTCACTCTCTCTCCGGATGGGATGGCGACTGCCCACCGTGTCGTTGTCACCGCCGCATAGCGGGCTTCCTCGTCACTAAACGGGTGTGAGTCGTCGGTCGTCGAGGCCGACCTCGCTCGGCGTTGCGCAGTGTCGGCGGCGGAACTGACCGTTGGCTCACGACACTGGTCTCATCCAAAGACACAATGTTCTGTGTACACGTAGGTATCTGTATGCCCACGATCACCGTCAACGTCGACGACGATCTCAAAGACCGGATGGAGAGGCATCCGGAGATCAACTGGAGCGAGGTCACGCGGCAGGCCATTCGGGAGAAGATCGAGACGCTGGACGTGATGGACGAACTGACGTCGGAGAGCGAACTCACGGAGAGCGACGTTGCGGAAATCGCCGACAAGATCAATGAGCGCGGACGCGAGCGCGTCGACGAACGGGCGAACTGAATGCGGCTGGTCGTCGACGCCACCGTCGTCATCTCCGCACTCATCGCCAACTCGAAAACCCGGGAGCTCATCGTCACGCTCGACCCCGACCTGCTGACGCCCGCGTTCGTCCACGACGAACTCGAGAACTACCACGGTCTGATCGTCGAGAAGTCCGGGATGGAGCCACGGCGGGTGCAGCAGTTCGTCGATCTCATCTTCCAGTATATCAGGGTCGTCCCCGCGAACGATTTCCATACCCACATCGAGGACGCTGACGACGCCATCGGTGGGACGGACCCCGACGACGTACTGTACGTGGCGTGTGCCCTCGCGCTGGACGCCGCTCTCTGGAGTGATGACACCGATTTCGAGGACCAGGACGTCGTCGAGGTCTACTCGACGAGCGACGTGATCGACTCGTTCGAGACTCGCTAGCCGACTCCACTCACTCGGAGCCGTCGATCGTTGCCCCCCTTCCGACACACCCCACCGTGTCACGCGCTCTTCCTCGTCATACTGGCCGCCGGCCCGCCCCTCGGTTCTCGCGTGGCGATCGAGGATCCCGAGCATCGCGAGGTCCGCGCGGTGGTCGTGCATCCGCCGCCGAACGAGGGGATCGACGCCGGAGCGTTCGGCGAGACGCCGGTCGGGGGGAAGTTCGATCCGCACTCGTGCGGGCGTCTCGTCCTCGAGCGCCGCGACCAGTGAGTGAGATCGAACCGTTATGACACGCCCCGTCCTCGTTATCGGCCGCATCGAGCGTGTCGCGAGAGCACTTGACTTAGTCACAGCATCCCGGGGTCACGGAACACGTGACACGGTGGGTAAGTACATCGTTACCCTCGAGAAATCGTCGACCGCTTGCTTGCGGTCGTGGTTTCGGCGAGCCGATGGCCACACAGGGTCGGCGGTCACGCCCGGGTCAGGCGTCTCAGACGGGAAGATCGACTGGCGAGTTGTTTCGGACGACCGTTCGGAACCGGGTCGAGATGGCGTACAGTACCACGAAGTAGACGGCAGCACCCGTCCCCGCGATCACGACGACCGAGACGTCGTTTCTCGGGAAGATCCCGAATACCGAATCGGCGCGTAGGATTCCCGACACCACCACGCCCATACACGCGGCCGCAGCCCACTGGCGAAGGATCTCTCCGATCGGGATCGCGAAGTCGATCTGCTGCCGGAGGTAGTAGGCGGCGCCGATCAGCCCGACCACCGCCGAACAGACGGTCGCGACCGCGGCGCCGATCCAGCCGTACTGTGACACCAACACGAGGTTCAGTGCCGCGTTCCCGCCGATGAAGACCGCGTTGACCCGGAACGAGAGGTCGGGCCGGTCGATCGCGTTGAGCGCGTTGGTGAACTGCATCTGGTAGTCGTAGATGTGGACCGACAGGATGAGGAGACCCAACACAGCCGTTCCCTGGACGAACTCGGAGCCGTAGATCCGGAGGAGTCGATCGCCGATCAGCACGCCCCCAACGAGCCCCGGGATCAGGATGAGGCCACCGAACGCGAGCGTATCCGAGACGAGGGTCCGGATCTGTTCGGCGTCGTCCTCGGCGGCACGCTTACTGATCTCCGGGAACATTGATGTCCGGATCGACGCCCCGAATACGTTGAGAAATGATGCGATGTTCCAGGCAATCGTGTAGATCCCGATCAGGTTCGAGGGAACGAACAGGCCGAGGACGACGACGTCGACCCAGTTGAACGAGCGACTACGAATGCCGCCAAGCCAGGAGTACTTCGCGTATGAGAGGAGGCTTTCGACGTGTCGGTAGCTCCAGTCGTCGAGTGATGGGTGCTTCTCAAGCGACCGGTACACGATCGTAAGGCCGAGAAGTGAGGCGATCAGAGTCCCGGCGAACAATCCGCCGACAAGACTGAGTAACTCGTACCCAAGGTATACCGCAGCGACCTGCAAGACAACCCGGATCACTGTTCGCGTCGTGGAGACGCCCGCGATGTACTGTACCAACCGTTGCCCCTTCAGGACAGCGGTCGTGTAGCCGTTGAGAAGTTCCACGAGGACGAGCAATGCCAGGATAAATGGTGCACCTGGATGGCCAACGTAGCCTGTGATCTGTGTCCGGAATAAGCTGATCCCGACCAACAGAAGGATACTCAAGACGCAAATAACAAGTGCGCCGGTGACGAGATATTTCTCTGAGTCGGATCCCTCGCTGATCCGTTTCGAGAGGGCTCCGCCGACGCCCATCTCTCCGGCCAGCTTGAGCCAGGAGACAAGCGCAAGGATGAGGAAATAAACACCAAGCGTCCCGGCTCCGAGAGCACGTGCGAAATAGAGCGTTGCTAGAAATCCCGTTACTGAGACAACGATGTTTGAAAGAAAATAGACGAACGACGTTTGGCCGATACGCATACCGTATGCGGTCGACGACCGGATGCGACATTAACCCGTTGTTCGAGGACCGACGGTTGGATACTACCCCACAGACGTTCCCGCCTCGAAACGATCGTGATTTGTAGCCTCAAAACATACATAATTTCTATTGAGGACGTGTGATGATAACGGTGGATGCTCTCCCGAATGTGCAGTGTCCGAACTGTGATCGCCCCTTCGAGACCGGCGAACACAAGGGATGGGACGCACTCGTCTGTCCGGCCTGTGAGAAAATCGGTATCGTTCTGTTCAATTGATCGGCGATCGCTCGCTCGTTACGGTCTCCGGTCTCCCCACGAAATGAACGGGAACTACGCTGTTGAACCCACAGAAGTCGACGGATAGCGTCGCTATATAGGAAGAAGCGAAGCTTCGTCAATTTGTTTCGTCGTGTTCTTTGGACGTCTGTGGGTTCGTCAGTGCCGTATCGGCCAGTTGAATGTGACGATCCTATTGGAAGAGTGGCTGCCATCTGTTGGCACCTGGATACCTACAACTGCGAGTCGTGGTAGATCAGTACGATCGATACTCGCAGGTAGCGTGCAGGCGCTTGATCACATTAACATATATCGATCTATATCCCAAAGTAGATATGCCGAACAATGTATTCCAATAGCAGTATTTTGATGTGCAAGCCTGGCAAATCCATATTCTATGAGTGAATGTACGATTGTGATGTACCACTACGTTCGGGACCTTTCGAAAAGTCGGTACCCGGACATCAATGCACTAACTGTCGATGAATTCCGATATCAGCTTGATTATCTTGAATCCGAATATACCTTCATCACAGTGGATGAGCTTCAATCAGCTCTGCTCAACGATGAAGACTTGCCCGAGAACGCTGTCCTACTAACGTTTGACGACGGATTTGCAGATCATTATGAGACAGTATTTCCTATACTCACACAGAGGGGAATTCAAGGCGCTTTCTTCCCACCTGTTGATCCAATAGAAAACGAGACTGTACTTGATGTTCATAAAATCCACACCATTCTCGCAGAGAGAGACAGTGATGAGAAGTTACTTAATATGGTTCTTGATATACTTGAGCAGTATCAGTCCCAGTTTGAGCTAAAACCACCCAGACAGTATTACGATGAACTAGCTGAAGAGGGACGATGGGATCCCGAAGAGATCGTTTTCGTAAAGCGGTTACTTCAATATGCCCTTCCCGACAAAGCACGAGGAGCTATTATTGACGATCTCTTTGATCAGTACTTGAGCGTTGACGAAGAGATACTCTCACAGGAATGGTATATGACTAAAGACCAACTCCGGGTGATGGTAGATAATGGGATGTATATCGGAAGTCATACTGCGAACCATTACTGGTTAGATACACTTTCACGTCAAGAGGTAGTCAATGAAATCGAGACCTCACTGGACTTCCTTGATAGCATAAACAGTCCAACTGAGGAGTGGATGATGTGCTACCCATATGGCAGATACAACGAGAAGGTAATTGATGTTTTAAAAAGATATGGCTGCAATCTTGCATTCACAACAGAACCCCGCGTAGCTAATACGGTAAATGATAATCCACTCGAAGTACCAAGGTTAGATACTAACGACTTACCCCAATCAGCAGGACGTTATTCCCCCTGATTCTCACGGAGTTACCCAATCTCTACGGCTTCCCCACAACATACTTGAGTAATACGCTCTTCAGTAGGAGATTGTTGATACTGTTGAGCTGTGGCTGTCGAGTCGAAGAGGACAAGGACACCGCGTCAGCGGTGTCCGACACGGATGATTCCGCTCGATGTGTTTGGGTCGGAATCGGCCGCAGCGGACCTGCTCCAACAGGTTCGCTGGCGTGACGGCGTTTCCTGTCCTCGCTGCCGTTCTGACCGAACGGTCAGAAACGGCTGCTACGGGCACTTTCAGCGGTATCTCTGTAAGGATTGCGACCGCACGTTCAACGATAGGACCGGCACGATCTTCGCTCACTCAAAGATCGCGCTCCGCGAATAGTTGTTCTCGATCTACGCGTTTTTGCGGTTTAACACCAGTCTCAGGCAGTTACAGTGCGAAATCGAGGTCACCTACAAAACCATCTACAGGCGTGTCGAGCACTTCGCGGAAGCACTCGACGCGCCGTCACTCGATCTCCGTGGCCCGATCGAAATTGACGAGTTCTACGTCCCTGCCGGCCTGAAAGGCCGCAAGCGCGATCGCTGGTCGCGCTCTCGCGGCCTCTCTCGACGCGGGCGCGGAACATTCGGTAGTTCCCATCGTTCCTGATTATTGACCCAATTTCTGGAGGAGGGTGAGAGAGATCAGACCGACCTATCCACTGAGTCGAACAGAGACGGCGATCTCACTCCGGTGAGAGCGCCGTCAACTTGCCTAAGACGCGGAGCCGTCGCTCATTCAGAGGGGTGGCGCTGGACGCGGGCGGTTTCAGCCCGCGTCCAGCTTGCTATAGGTCGGCGGGATTCCGGTACGGTTAGTCGGTGCCTCCCACTTCCGTCCCAACGTGTCGTCGAGCGCACGGTCAATCCACTCTCTGAATACCTCGAAGCGGAACCAAGCAGGGAGTGCTCGCCCGCCGCGCCGCGGCGTGGCGAGCACGCCCCATCGAACGATCACCCACAGATTCCGCAGCAAGAAACTCACAAGCACGAACAACAACCGCACGACCGGATCAGTCGTGCTCGTCCGCGCACGCGCTTGGCGCATCGTCCGGAAGGCTGTCTCGATGGCTGAGCGTTTCTGGTAGAGGGCTTCGACTTCCTTCGGCGTGCGATCGGCCAGATCGCACGCCACGTATGCCCGAACAAGCAAGCCGTGTTTGCCTCGATTCCCCTGTTGATAGGAGACACAGACCGCGAGCGGGAAGCGCAGTTCCCGCTCGCTTCCCTCGTACATCACGTACTCCGACCAGTAGGAAACGGTCGTGTCCAGTTTTTCGGCCATCTGTTTCCCACGGCGGACGACCGGGAGAGCGACTGGTGAAACTGCATCTAGTCGCTCGATCGATGAGCCATCGTAGAAGCCACGGTCAGCGAGGAGTCCAGCGATCTCGAATGGGAGGGCCGCGACGTGGTCGAGCAGTCGCTCGACCGCGTCGCTTTTGGGTTCGTCACTCCGGGCAGGTGTGACCGCGATGACGAGGGGTTTTGCTCGACAGAGAACGAATCCAGCGAGGTAGCGATGGCACTGAGAGGTGCCATCGCGTGGTTTCGTGTGACAGAGTTCGCCAGCCTCGGCGTGTGGGCAGCCGTGGTAATGGATATCGACGAAGTCGAGACAGATGATCCTCGGGCTGGGGCCGAGGATCATCGCCGCCTGCTGGACAAAGAGCTGGTTGACGATGACTTCGAGTTCGTCAGGTGGGACGGTGTGCAGCTGAGTGAGTGTGTAGTCGTCGGAGTAGGTTCCACGAGTGGTGTCGGTGACGGCTTTGATGGACTTCTGATCGACGGCAGCTTGGAGGAGCGTTTGACGGATCATCCCGGAGTCGAAGCCACAGCCTTCGACTCCGGGGATCGGTATCTCTGCGAGGAGACCCTCCGCTAAGGTTTCAAGGTCAGAGGCCGTAAGAACAGTGTCTGGATGGTAGAGGAACTTCATACACCCATTCAGACGCTCTCTAAGACTCTAACCTCATCAGTTGTGACTATCCTCTGACTCGATGGGAACTACCGACATTTGAACAGGACAAGCCGCCCGTGTTCGTCCTCGTGGATCGCGGCACCGAAAAGCGGTACATCGTGCCGGCGAAATCCGCAGACGAATCGACGATCCGGCTCCTGCTGGCGGTCAGCCAGCAGGAGCCACTCACCGTCTATACGGACGGATTTTGCGCGTACGATCCGCTTGGGCAAGACGAAAAATTCGACCGCGAATACGTCGTTCACGGCGACGGCGAATACGCCGACGACACGGTCCACGTGAATTCTTGCGAGAGCCACGCGTCGCTGGCGCGACGGTGGCTCTCGCCGCATCGAGGCATCTCAAAAGATCGCCTCACACAGTATCTCCGAGCGTTCGAACTCAGACGAGAACTCTACCGCAAACCCGGACGAGAAGCGCTCAAACACGCTATCAAAGCCACTCTCTGAAATCAACAATGTGCTACACAAGAGCGTGAGTAATATGTAGGAAGATAACAGAGATGGATACAACGATTGTTCCGCTGCAAACGGTTCTATTGAACCCACTGACTGCGTAGCGATAGTCCGTCAGAACGCTGGAGATGAAGCGGGAGAGTACAGTTGTGCAAAAGGTACTCTTCCGCTTCGTTAAACAAACTGTCTCGATAGCACGAAAACTTACTGATGCTGCGCTGATGTAGATCGTCCATCCTGTATCGGTAGATCCGTGCGAGCGTGGGTATGGTACCCGCCAGTTTCGTAAGCTTACCCTCGCCGCTGCCGTCTACAACGTTGAACAAGCTGTCAAACAATCAATCCCGTCGCCTTCTACGGACCCCAATAATGCCCAGGATCACACATCGCTGTTCCTACCGCGATTGATCGTTGATGCTGTTCACAAAGCGTAACCAATAGTTTGTTTGAGTTCGAAAGACCCAATATGGTTGACGAACTAACAGAGCCGTCCGATATTTCTCAGGTACGCTCTCACTACGATTCCAAGGTCGATGAGTATGATCGGATGTACTTTTCTGACCGCGACGACTACGTACCCGCTCTCGTTGCCGAGGAAATTCTCCTGAAACGGATCTTAGATCTTGACGCCGACCGCGTCCTCGATATGGGATGTGGCAACGGTGGAATGGTACATACGCTCTGTAAGAATGGCATCGACGCAGTCGGCTTCGACCTTTCGGAGGAGATGATAACGTCTGGGAAGACAGTCTTCGAGTCTGATGGTCTCGATCCTGAGCGGCTCAAGCGGGCAAATGTGCAGGACGGTATCCCATTTGATGGGACCTTTGATGTCATTATGGGTGTTGGGCTTTTCCCACATCTTGATGAGACGGCGGCCTATCTCCGGATAGTGTGTAACTCGTTGCGCTCCGACGGAGTGGCACTAATCCAGTTTCGAAACGCTCTGTTCAACCTCTACTCGATGAATAGTTACACTTACCACTATATTATGGAATCCATACTCACTGACGCCAATCTCCCTGTGGACCTGCATTCCGCCTTCGACCAGCGATTACGTGACATCTGTCGCGTTGGGGAAGAGGGGATTGGACAGACACCGGAGACTGACAGTGAGGGGCAGTTCCACAACCCGCTTACGATCCATTCAACATTCAACGAGAGCGGCTTTGATGTGGATGAAATTTACTTCTATCACTATCATCCGATTCCCCCAGAGTTCCGAGCCGTAGATGAGGCGGCGTATGACCAACTTGCGAAGGAGTTTGAAGATCCCCACGACTGGCGAGGATACTTTATGGCTTCGTCGTTCATCATTGAGGCAAACTAGTATGGATGTCGTCTGGCTCCTCGTCGATTCGCTCTCTTTTTCGACCACGTCGTTTGCGTCTGATGGGCCTGATACGATGCCCGAATTAAAGACACTCGCTGACGAACACGCTGTAACATTCACTAATGCATATGTCCCCGGGCCATTGAGCCCTTCATCTCACGCATCTATGTTTACCGGGGAATTGCCGTCCGCCGTCGGTATGCATGAGGCGTATCCTTATTTCGATCAGAACATCACGACGATCACCGAACGTATGGCAGAGACCCACAACACGTCATTATTCTCAGCAAACATATGGCTATTCCAAGGGCTAGAACGTGGATTCGAGACGAAGGTGAATTTTAGTGGTCCTGATCTTCCCTATCCCTTAGCTACAAACCCAGAAGACTACTTTGATGCGGGCGCAGTTCCAGAACTATATACAATCTGGCGATTCCTCCGAAGCGATGGCAAGCCGATCCGGTCGCTTCTCAACTACGCCGCGTACCGCCGCCAATCGGATGTGGACAAAGCTCACCGTCACGTTTCCCGTATCAATGACGCAATCCGGAAAACGAGAGCTGAGACATCCGGCGACGACTATGTTTTTGCTAACTATATGGATATCCACCCGCCGCTATCCGCTAGCGAGGAGGCACTTGAGAGGTTTGCCTCCGACATTCCAGAGGTAGAACTACCTATTGACGTTTCTCCGGAGCGACACATCAAAAATGCAGAGAAATCTTACGACGTGGAAGCGATGGAACGCTTGTACCGCGCTGCGATTTGGGATTTCGACCGAGCGCTCGCTCCCCTCGTTCGCGACCTAGTCTTGGACGACGTGTTTGTTGTCGTCACGTCGGATCACGGCATTTGGAACCGGAATACGGCCTACGAAGATAGTCGGCTTCACGTCCCGTTGCTTGTGTTCGCACCGGACGAGAAGTCCCGTACCATCACGCAAACAGTCAATCTTCGATCCCTTCCTCGGACGATAGATCAATGGGTGAACGATGAGAGCGAATTCAACGGTGTGTCGTTGCTTGATGTCGAATCAAATCAGATGTCGGTAACCGAAATCATCCACCACTCGAACGATGTCTACGAGCGAACTGGACGGGTTGATGTGACGAAATCAAACCACCACGATCGGGAACTCCAGCGAGATATCGTGTTAATCCAGAACGGCGCCCGTGTCGATTATGTATCTGGGGAGTGGACGTCCTCGGGCAAGGCATCCACAGTAAGTCGGCTCCGAGAGCGCGGCGAGGAAATCCTCTCTCAACCTGTTCTAATGGGCGATCGTGAGTTAACGTACGATGACGTAGTACGTGAACGACTAGAAGAACTTGGCTATATATAATTGGATATTGTCAAAATTCATATAATTAATTAGTATGGATATAATTGTCATATTACAAGTCCGGTTAGGCTCCTCACGACTCCCGGGCAAGGCTATGTACCCACTTGATGGCGACCCCGCTCTCATCCACGAACTCCGCCGGATTGTGGCTGCGTCCCGATTTGATCCCGAAGATGTGTTAGTTGCGACGACTGATCGACCCTGCGATGACACTGTGGAGTGGGTGGCCAAGAAGTTCGGAGCGACGGTATATCGTGGGACAGAGAACGATGTCCTCGGCCGAATCTACCGGGCGGCCGACGCCGCAGGAGCGGACGGTGTAGTCCGTGTCACCGCCGACAACCCGTTGGTTGAACCGGCAGTACTGACCCACCTTTCAGATCTACTCCAGAACTGCGATGTCGAGTATGTCTCAAACAAACTTGACGGAACGTTTCCGATTGGACTTGGCGCAAGTGCATTTACCCTTCAGGCTCTCCAGCGGGCGAACGATACCGTCTCCGACGATTATTACCGAGAACACGCAGGAGCGTACTTTCGGGACTCTCTCGACCGCTTGCGATGGGAAGATATCTCTGCGATAGACATATTTAATGAAACCCTAATAAACGACGTGCCAAACTTTTCCTCTCTCCGGCTCACGATGGATGTGGCCGATGACTACCGACTTTTCTCTCAGGTCTACAATGAAGTACAGTACGACTACATTCTCGATGCGGCAACCGCGATTAACTATATCTCTGATACTGACTTGCGAGTGGTTAATGAAAATGTCGTTCAGGATGTCCCGTAGTGGCATTCTATGGGGGCTTTCCCAGTCAACCGAATGATATGTCTAGTCAGCATTAGCACTACGTTTTGACGGGGTTAATCCGATCATTACAAAAAATCAAGATAGATTGCTCCTGTTTATACAGTCTCTCCAAATGATTGTTGCTCAGGATAGTATGGCAAACCTTAGTATTCTCTGCTGCCGATTTCTCGAAAATGGCTAACAGCGTAGCAGCAGTTGTTACATCTCGATCACAATATGCGCGAGTAAAGACAGCACTTCAAGCTCTAAACGACGATGACCGAATTGAGTTTTATCTTATCGTCTCTGGGGGAGCATTAGTTCACCGCTTCGGGGATATTTCAGATATTATGAAAGAGGCAGGGCTAGAAATCGACAAAAAAATCCACACATTATTGGAAGCTGGCGAACCGGTCGCCCAAGCAAAAACAACGGGAATGGGACTCGTCGAATATGCGACTGCATTCAAAGAGTTTGATCCTGATGTGATGCTGACTAGTGGGGATCGTCACGAAACAATGGCGAGTACACTTGCAGCATCGTATCTTAACATCCCTGTAGTTCACTTAGAGGGTGGAGAGATCACCGGTTCGATTGATGACAAGGTTCGCCACGCTACTACAAAAATGGCGGACTACCATCTGGTTTCAACTGATCGAAGCAAAGAAATTGTCCGACTGCTCGGTGAACCCGCCAATCGGATTTATCGGACTGGCTGTCCTTCAATAGAATTGGCCGAACAGATCCTACAGGAAGGAAGAGATGAGTATGACCCTCAAACTGAGTACGGTGGTGTCGGACATACTGTGGATGTTTCTCAGGATTATATTGTGATTCAGTATCATCCGCTCCCAACCGAATATGAATCAAACTATGACAAAACACAAGAGCTGATCAAGGCCTATGAGCAGCTTGATGTGCAGGCATTCTGGTTCTGGCCAAATATGGATGCCGGGACTGATCAGGTCTCGAAAGCGATGCGAGAGTACCGAGAGCAGCAAGACCCTGACGGGGTCCGATTCTTCATCAGTCTAGATCCGCACGATTACCTGACGCTGGTAAAGAACGCCGTATGTATGGTTGGTAATTCGAGTGTCGGCATTCGAGAGTGCTCATACTTCGGTATTCCGACCGTCAACATTGGGGAGCGGCAACAGTCGCGCGAGCGTGGACCAAACGTGCTTGACGTTGCTTGCGACGCCGAGGAGATCGCTAATGGAATCGAAACACAACTACAACAGGGATCGTATCCTCAATCAACAATCTACGGAAATGGGGATGCTGGACAAAAAATAACAGATACGGTTGCTGAACTCAACCCTGAGTTGAAGCCCCCTATGACGCCAGATTTACTAGGATACCACGGGGAGTGATACTACTGATGGAATCTAACGTCCTCGGTCTCATCCCTGCTCGTGGTGGGTCAAAAGGGATTCCGGGAAAGAATATCCGTGAATTGGCCGGAATGCCACTTATTGCCCACTCGATCCAAGCCGCACGTGATGCTACTGCAATCGATTCAGTCGTTGTTTCTACTGATGATGAAGAGATTGCTGAAGTGGCAGACTCGCACGGCGCGAGGGTTCCTTTCATACGTCCATCGAAATTAGCAACGGATGAGGCTCCGACAGCACCTGTAATCACTCATACCTTGGAAACGCTTCACGACGTGGGTGAAGAGTACGATGCGTTTATGTTACTTCAGCCAACGTCACCACTTCGGACAGTAACACATATTGAGGAGGCGTACTCGCTTTACGAAGACTCTAATGCGGACTCTGTTATTTCAGTGTATCCGACGTGTGATACCCGCTGGGAACGTACGCCCCAGGGTGCCAAGCAGTTGAACTATACTGATGCAGCTAAACGGAGACAAGATCGGGACCCAGAGTACGTAATTAACGGTGCAATTTATGTAACGAATGTTGATCAATTCCTGCAGACAGAGGAAACGATCACAGGCACGACGAAATTGTACGAGATGGCTGAGCGGGAGTCAGTAGATATTGATACACCGTTTGACCTATGGTTAGCCGAACAAATTCTAATGGGGTGGGAATCATATGATTGAAATTGAGGGTACGAAGATTGGAGCAGGGAACCGTCCATACATTATTGCTGAAGTCGGGATTAATGCTCGAAACGATCTGACCCTTGCGAAGCGATTCATAGAGGTGGCTGCGGATGCTGGGGCGGATGCAGTCAAGTTTCAGACGCACATCGTGGATGCAGAAATGGTTGAGTCGGAAATGAGGTCAATCGGTGCGGGCGAGGTATACGATACACTTGCAGTCAATGAGTGGTCACTCGACGAGCATCAAGAGCTTCAGTCTCACGCAGAAATACACGATATAACGTTCCTTTCCACACCGTTTTCGACTGAGGCCGTCGATATACTGGATGAGATCGACGTTCCAGCAATTAAGATCGGATCAGGTGAACTGAACAACCGGGAGTTGCTTGAACGTGCTGCTAGTACGGGCAAGCCGTTGTTAGTCTCAACAGGGATGAATACCCTGGATGAGATCAAAGCAACTTGTGAGTTTCTAAATGACGTAGCAAGCCAGTATGCACCCTTTTATTGTGTTTCAGCCTATCCGACGACGGCTGCCGATTTTGATTTTAAAACAATCGAGACGTTAGAAGAGATGACGGATGTGCCTGTTGGATTTTCAGATCACTCGACAGGGGTTGAGGCAGCAAAAGTTGCTATCGGGAACGATGCCGCACTTATCGAGAAGCACTTTACCATTGATCGCCGCCTTCCCGGTCCTGACCAGGAAGTATCTATCGAACCTGACGAGTTAACTGACCTCTGTGAGTTTGCAACGCTATACGATGAAACTTCCACTAAAAAAGAAGGAATAAATGACGAAGAAGTTGAAATCAAACAGTGGGCACAGCACAGTATTGTCACGGCGGAGTATATTGAGAAAGGTGATAAATTGACGGAAAAAAATATCACAACGAAGCGCCCTCAAACCGGAATACCTGCTCAACGTTTTTTTGACATAGTAGGTAAGAGGGTATCAACATCGCTTCCCGCAGATATGGTGATTAAAAGTAAACATCTTAACGACGATCCTGAAACATTTATATGATTCCTGAAAGATATGATAAAGAGAATCTGATTCGTGCGATAAAAGACCCATCTTTAGTCACTGACGAAATAAAACGACTATTGCAATATATAAAACATCAACCCCAAAAACTGTCTTTTAAACAAAAATATGGGTCGGGATTAGAGGTGATGAGTCAGGATTGGGATTATCTAATTATTCTCGATGCCTGTCGGTATGATGCTTTTGCAGAGGTGGCTGATCTTGGCGGAAATCTCAAGTATGCTATATCAAAAGGTTCTCATAGCATCGAGTTTTGCGAGAAAAATTTTGCCGGGAACGAATACTATGATACAGTCTACGTTACGGCAAATGGATACGGCGCACAGATCTCGCAGAACGTATTCTATGACTTAATATTCACCGACGAAAGCGACGCTGTTCCTGAGGTAGATGTGTTACATTCGTCTTCAGAAGGGCTAGCACCAAGAACGGTAGCTAATGCAGCTTTGGACGCTTACAGTAAACATCCAAATAAACGAATGATTATTCATTTTATGCAGCCACATGGTCCTTACCTAGGTTCAACAGCGGAGGATCTCCGGAACCGAGTTGCGGATGAGGGATTGAAAGTCATCGCTCGTGATTCAGAGAATATCAAGAAGTACGATACAAGCAACAGTAATGTGGTTAGTACCTTAGGAGGAGCAGCAAGAAAAGGATATATATCAAATGATGAGCTTCGAAGCGTATATTATGAGAACTTAGAGATCGCCCTACAATATGTGAGACTCCTAATTGATGAATTAAATGGGAAAATAGTAGTAACGGCAGATCACGGCGAGTTATTAGGTGAGCACGACACTATAGGTCACCCAAAATATAAATATTATAAAGAATTAAGGAAGGTACCCTGGTTGGTTATCAATACACATAATAGACCAGATATTATTAGCGACAAGCCAACAGAATCCACAATGATTGACGAGGCTATTGTCGAAGATAGACTTAGAGCACTCGGATATAAAACAGATTCTAAATGATGGGTGATTAAAATATGGATAAAAATAGTTTATCAGAATTCAAGAAGTTTGAAAAAAATAATAATGTATTTGACCTTAAGGTTGATCAAATACCTATCTGGGAGCGGATGAGAAAGGGAATTTTTGATGAAATAAGGTTTGAAAGTACAACGAGAAACCAGAACACAAGTGGCGGATCGATTAAAGATATTAAAAGAATATATATGATGATCAGAAATATTTTTTTAAAGAATCCATATTTATCTAAAAATTATGAAATTCTTGTGTACGGTACCGGTAGACGACAGTTAGAGTCAAACAACAAGTGGTGGGATATCTATTTTGATCCCCTCTATGAATCAGGATTGAATAATTATATTCATTTAGAACCACCCCAAAATGCATCGCATTATAGTCCAATACAGACTGATCTCTTGAAATATAATGATCTAATTATATATCTATCATACGTGTTGATGAAATTAGGATTGAAGAAACCATCAATTTCTGATGATGTCCAAGAAGAGTTAGTCGCGATCGAAAAGCGATTGAATCATAAATTTAACGTCAAAATTGATCTCTGTGCTATAGTACACAGAGAACTACACTTAAGAAAGATAAGGTATGGGTTCTATAAACGATTAATGAATAGAATCGAGCCGGAGATACTCCTTATTGAGTGTAGTTATGGGAAGGAAACACTTATTGAAGTATCTAAATCTTTAGACATACCCGTGATCGAACTACAACATGGAACCATACATAATCATAATCTTGGCTATTCTTACGAAAATTCGAGTAAAGAAATGTTTCCGGACTATCTATTTGTCTGGGGAGAGTTTTGGAAACGATGGGCAGATATTCCATTGCCAGATGAAAGGATAATACCCACTGGTTACCCATATTTTGATCAAAAGAAAAGGAAATTAGAGAGTGGAGATAGTAGAGAAAAAATTATATTCATCTCACAGGAGACAATTGGAATAGAATTGTCTAAATTAGCACTTTCTATGGAAAAAGACACCGATATTGAACACGATATTATATATAAATTACATCCAAAAGAATATAGTGGGTGGATGTCCAAATATCCAGAATTATTAGAATCGGATATCGATGTAGTTGGGGATAGTGGGTCCAGTATATACGAACTCTTCTCGAAATCCGATATTCAAGTAGGTGTATATTCAACCGCATTATTTGAGGGAATAGCATTCGACTTAGAAACCTATATTTATAAAATTTCGGGGTGGAAACGTGTTGAACGATTAGTAAATGAGGGGCCTGCTCAGGGCATCTCCTCATTAGAGGAGTTATTAACACTAATCGATCAACCCGGAAATGGGGATAATATTGGGGACATATTCAAAGAAAATGCTATAGATAACACGATAGAAGAGATAAATAAAGTGAAAAATGAAGGAACAACATATAGGCCAGCATAGATGAGATTACACTAGCGTTTCTCCAAGCACCTTTGTGATTGCCATAACTTACTATCAGCTTTGTAGTTTCGGTACACAGCGGTTGATTTTCTGGATATCGGACGCTCCGACAAAAGTTGTAAACCGTGGCTTTCAGCAGTAATTTCTCGGAACTTGAGTAACGTTTCGACATCCACTAAGGCGGTGACTTTCAGCACTCGAACGCGGTAGTTAGTGCAGTTGGCATAGTGACGATTTGGCTGGTCGTGGTTAAAGCCGATCGAGTCGATGACGGCGTGGCCGGTATATTGCTCAGAATACACCGCATTGCGGCGGATTTTCGATTCGAAGTCTATGTAAAGTGAGCATCGTTTACTCGGCGAATCAAGCATCCCTTCGGAGTCGGCGAGTTTGCCGGGTTAGCAACAACTGATTTAGCCTTATCCATCGTAATACAAGTTTAGTATGAAAGAAAAGTCATATCCTCAGAATAGTTGTTCATTTATCGATTCTGATTGCTCCTGAATAATAGTTTTTCTAAAACCATCACTGGTATATGATTTGAATTTCTGAACTTTTGCAGGAACTCCTGCAGCAATTGTATGTGGTGGGATATCTCTTGTAACCACCGAGTTAGCACCAATTACTGCATTATCACCGATCTCTACCCCCTCTGTTATGAATACACTTGCTCCTATCCAAACATTATTTCCAATATGAATATCACCTTTAGAATTTTTTATATCTGACTGGCTCAAATCTTGGTCTGCTATCTTATTAGAAGTATACATCTTAACAAAATGGCTAATTGAACAATTTTCTCCAATAACTACTTCTAAACCCTCGGCTGATTGAATCTGTGAATATCTTCCGATATATGAGTTTTGTTTAGCAACAATATCTCCATCGCCATAGAACAGAATGCCATTCCCATTGAAATGGAAGTTTTCGTGAATCTGATAATCTTGACGATATTGTTCATACTGATTATGATACCAACTATTGTGGATCTCCCGGACAATAGTCGATAAAATACGATTTCTCAATATTTTTTTGCGAGTTCTTTTAATGCCATATTAAACCATCAGGTTACTGAATGAATAGTTAAATGCTATTTCTTATATATTTATATCATCTGTGTTCTTCCGCAGATTGGTATCTCTATGGGTATGAAGACACTTATATTGTATAGTTCGTTCATCAGTCGCGTTAAGTTAGATGATGAAGAGCTCGATTCTAGGTATCTATGGCCGAAATCAACCGCCTCAGCGAACACCGTGTGGATCGACTTGTCATTAGTGAAGCGAGATCGGACTCCACGCTGGGCGATTAAAGTAGGGATCCGCTTTCACTTGTCCAGTCTGTCGCTACGTGATGTGAATACATTTCTCGAAAGTTCCGAGATCAATCGAAATCACATCGCTATTCGTAACTGAGTTCAGAAATCCGATTTACAGCCAATCTCGGTGGTTTCTGTGGATCAACTTGCGGTTAACGAAACAATGATCCGCCTCCACAGCTAGCAGACCTAGCTGTACGATATCTTTGATCTATACACCAACAAAAGCCACCACCTAAGCCTCTATCTAACCGCAACAAAATAGACAATGCGATGGTTTCTCATCGAGCTCCACCGGTGCTACCAGCTTGATGATGTAGAATTTTTCCATCGATGATGCAGATTATCTCGATCCAGTGCTTGCTGAAGATAGCTATCGATTTCGAATGATTCACTATGGAAATCAGAATACTATCGAACGTGTCTTTTAGGAAATAGAACGATCAACATCATCGTTTGCAAATATCTTTAGCAATGCGCGTTAAAGACAGCTCAAAATTGGCTCAAATCCTTCGCAATCACCCACAATTCACGCTAAACCTAACGCGACGAAAATAGCAATCTTTGAGAAGCAATGGAAACCGTAGGTTGACAACGAGTCGAGAATGAATATTCCTGAGAAATGGAATAGAAATCTTCTTAAATTTCACAATAAATTAGTTGATTAATACTATTAGAGATACTATATATTCGAGGCCGATTATTGAACATTCCGTCCACGTCCGATCGTATACACCCAGTGGTCCGTCTCCGCCAAGTCGAGAGCCTGCCGTCCGTCAACCACGACAAGTGATCTGTCAAATCCATCCCAGTCGATTGATTCGAACTCGTCGTGCCCGGTGACTAGTACGACGGCGTCGGGGTCGGCCCCGTAAATCTCCGACTGTTCAACGGGTGTCGCTCCATTGAACGCGGAGAAGTCCTCCAACACCGGATCCACGACGAACACCTCCGCGTTCTGTGTGACGAGTCGTTCGACGATCGGGATCGACGGTGCGTGCCTGAGTTCGGCGACTCCGGCTCGGTACGTGAGACCGAGCACGACCACGGTTGCGTCCGAAAGTGCTGTATTTCGCTCGGTCAACCCGTCGATCAGTTTCTCGGTCACGAATTCGGGCATCGAGTCGTTCACGTTCCGAGCGGTCTCGATAAGCGGCGTCGGCCCGTCGAACTGGTTGATGAGGAAGTACGGATAATACGGAATGCAGTGCCCGCCGACGCCGGCACCGGGCGTATGGATATCACACATCGGGAGCGTGTTGGCGACCTCGATCGCCTCCAAAACGTCGATCTCCAGATCGTCAGCGAGTTTGGCCAGCTCGTTGGCCAAGGCAATATTCACGTCCCGATAGACCCCTTCGAATACTTTGACCGCTTCTGCGGTCGTCGCGTCCGAGACGGATACCACGCCGGCATCGTTGATCGCCTCATACACGATCCGGGCAACACGCGTCGCTTCAGGATCGGACCCACCGACGACCTTCTGGTAGGCGCCACGAATGTCTTCGATAGCACGACCACTCGACGTTCGCTCTGGACAAAAGGCAACACCGAACTCGTCAACATCGAGGCCGCTCTCCTCAGCCAAAAGGGGCTCGACGACCTCTCGACACGTTTGCGGCGGTACGGTCGACTCGATGACCACGACGTCACCCGGATCGAGACCTGCAGCAATATCCGAAACAACGGAAGCTACCACCGACAGGTCCGGCTCGTTGTCGTCCGTGACCAGCGTTGGAACGATGATAACGTGAATACTGGCGGTCGCTGCTGCGTGCTGTCCGTCAGTCGTCGCCGAAAGCTCACCCGCTTCGACGGTTCGCTGGACGAGCTGATCCAGTCCCGGCTCACCGTCCACGTGTGCGGTTCCGGCTGAGACGGATTCGACAATCGTCTCATCAATGTCGACGCCGGTAACCGAACCACAAACGTCTGCATACACCGCGGCAAGAGGGAGTCCCATCTTTCCGAGACCGTAGACCGCAACTGGAACGTCACCACCAATAAACGCTTCTCGGAGGTCTTCTTCGTGGTTATTGTACGGTTTCATTCGGTCCCTCCGTACTGAACGCCTGTTCATCAATCTCCTGAATGATTTTGACGGCTTCTAAGCCATCTGTTCCTGAAACCGGAGGCGTGTTGTCTTCTGCTACCGCCTCCAAGAACGACTGTAGTTCGTTCTTGAGGGGTTCGATGTTCTCGACAACCGGATGCTCAACGATACTTTCGTGTCGGTACTTCATGCTGCCATCATCCGTGATGAACTCGGGAGCAGACTGTCGGTGAATTTCGATCGATTGATCCAAGTAGTCAACCTTGACGTATCGGTCGTCCGCCGTAATCGTCAGTTCTCGCACCTTCTGTTGGGTCTGTCTACTTGCAGTGAGTGAGGATATAGTATCGTCTACAAACGTTAGCGTCGACGTGGCGTATCGACCTTCGGCGGTTCCAGCTGTCTGGATTGAGTCGATATCAGAGTCGATCAACGACAGCACGATATCGACATCGTGGATCATAAGATCAGAGACTACACTGTCGTCGATCTCGCGATCGGGATCCGGGCCGAGTCGACGGGCATCAACTGCGGTCACCTCCAAGTGTGGAACGATCTCTTCTAACGCTTCAACAGCGGGATTGAATCGTTCGATGTGGCCGACCTGTATCTGTACACCGTGCTGCTCGGCGAGTTCGATCAGTTCTTCCCCCTCTTCTACATCGGAAACGAATGGCTTTTCGACGAGGATTGAAACTCCGTTTTCGATACACTTGCGGGCAACCTCGTAGTGATACTCAGTTGGAACAGCGATCGAAACCGCGTCAACAGCACCGATCAGTTCGTCCATAGATAGCGCATCGGTTCCGTACTCGGTAGCGATCTGTTCTGCCCGATCTGGATCTACGTCCGATACGCCAATCAGGTCTGCATTCGCGAGTTCACTGTAGACGCGGGCGTGGTGTTGTCCCATACTTCCCACGCCGATTACTCCGACTGAGAGAGACGAGTCAGTCATCGGAATAAAACTCTTCTACGGCGGTAGTGATTGTTTCGATGTCTGAATCACTCACTGCCGGATGGACGGGTAGTGAGAGAACGGTTTCGGCCGCTCTTTCGGCTGTTGGGAATTGAGCCGACACGTGTGAATATGCGGGTTGCTCGTGAATACACGTCGGATAGTATATTCCCGATCCGATGTTACGGTTGTCGAGGTGGTCCGCGAGAGCGTCTCGGTGACGCGTACGAACGGTGTACTGATGGTAGACGTGTTTTCGATCTTCCGGCTCCGTTGGCGTATCGACTGGAGTCGTACACAATCCGTCACTCAGATTCGCTGCATTCTGACGACGGGATTTAGTGAATCGGGGGAGCTTCTCCAACTGAGAACGGCCGATTGCTGCGGCAATACTGGTCATTCTGAAGTTATGACCGATCTCAATGTGCTCGTAGTTATCAGAACGACCGTGATTAATGAAACGCTTTGCTTTATCACGAACGTCAGAGCGATCCGTCGTGATCATCCCTCCCTCAGCAGTCGTCATATTTTTCGTGGGATAAAATGAAAAACAAGCTACGTCTCCGAACGAACCGACGCGGGATCCGCCGTATTCTGCTCCGTGCGCCTGAGCCGCATCTTCGATCAATAAAAGGTCGTACTCGTCGGCAATCGACTGGAATTCGCTCATATCGGCGGCCAGACCGTAGAGGTGAACCACGACGATCGCATCAACATCACCGTGATTTTCGATCGCGTTGCGAACGGCTTCAGGATCGAGAAGATATGTTTCGGGGTCGATATCCGCAAAGATCGGATTTGCACCAGCGAGACGGATCGCATTCGCACTTGCGATGAATGAAAACGGTGTTGTGAGGACGGTGTCTCCCTCCCCCAGTCCGAGAGCTTCCAACGCGGTATGGAGTGCTGTGGTCCCGTTTGAGGTCGCAACTGCGTGTTCCGTACCGCAAAAAGATGCGAACTCGTCTTCAAAGGAACGTACTTCCGGACCGTCAGCTATCATTCCACTCTCGACGACGGAGCGAACACGTTCGAGTTCTGCGTCATCCAACTGTGGATCAGCGATCGGGATCATCAAATATCGTTCTCGTCCCGTAATTGCTCGGGAAGCGGTTTGAATGTCGCGGGTGCGCCGACTGCTAGCGTTTCCGGCGGAACGTCTTCAGTCACGATAGCCCCCGCAGCGACGAACGACCGTTCACCGA
The DNA here is from genome assembly GCF_029889855.1 of Halopenitus sp. POP-27. Classification (NCBI taxonomy): domain Archaea; kingdom Methanobacteriati; phylum Methanobacteriota; class Halobacteria; order Halobacteriales; family Haloferacaceae; genus Halopenitus; species Halopenitus sp. POP-27. Next base: position 22,868 of record NZ_JARANU010000015.1, read on the forward strand.
TGTGTGTTCCTGGAAGGATCGTCGAGTTCGCTCCGATTGACGCTGACGATTCGACAGTTGGCCCTTCTAGATCGACATCTTGTCTTACAGGGTAAGGATCGTTTGTCAGAACAGCACGGGGGCCGATAAACACTTGATCCCCGATTTCGGTGTGAGAAGGAACATACACACCCGTCTGAAGACTCACATTGTTACCGACCTGTGTATGCCCATCAATAACTGTGTCCGTTCCGATGACACAATCGGTTCCGATTTTGGTGTGCTCTCGAATCAATACGTTGTGTCCCGTTTGAGTTCGAGCCGCTATCTCAACATCGTTGTACACTATACTACCCGCTCGAACGATAACATCGTCTCCAAATTCAGTTGGCGTTGTATCTTCGGAGTATTCATAGCCCACGGTAGCTCCTGAATCAATCTCACAACCGTTTCCTTGGCTTATTTCCGTCATTTTGATGTTAACAATCCCCTTTGTTCATACTTTCATATACTGGTGTCGACTTAGATATATCATATGATCATTATTAAATATTAATTATACTTTAGATATTAATGTTACTGTTCGTTAAGTATGCGTTGAATAATCCCTAAGTAGGTTTCCGCTACTTCCTTCCAGCTGTTTTCTCGCGCAGTTTGATTGAGGTTTTTGCATCGGCGATCCGCTTCCTCTGGATTATTTATTATTTGGTCTAACCCTGCTACAATCTTTTGAGGAGTAGGATCAACAAACCATAGCTGACTTTCAGAAAATTCCTCCTCGAGATCGCCTGGAATTCCAAGTACTGGGAGCATAGCGGCCCCATATTCTAGAATCTTCAATGGTCTTTCAGCGTCTACAAGACAGAGTCCAGCATCAGCATAGTGTAGAAATCCAGGAACTCGATCGTGCTCATATGATCCAAGGTAATATATATTGGCATTCTCTTCAGCTGCACGTTCTATATTTTTCTGTTCCATCTGTTCTCCAATAAATACAAATTCCCAATCGTTGGCGATCTCTGCTGCGCCAAGTATATCTTTTATATGATAGGATGGTGAGAAGCGTCCCGGATAAATCGCGATCGGGGAATCTATATTAACACCTGCATTTTTAAGTTCACTTTGAGCAAATTCTTTTGAATCAGTAGATGGTTTCGCAAACATATCGTAATTAACCGCATTCTTAGCTAATACGGAAGCTATACCCTGCCTGCGTGCTTTCTGATAAGATTCCGTCTCTGCAAATACGGCCATATCTGTATGTTCAAGTATCCACCATTCGTATTTAGATATCATATCAAATATTGGCTTTGGGAGGTCATCGATCTGTGAAATCGGATCACTCACATCCGCAACCAATGGGTTTTGTAAAATATTGCTAATTGGATAGCTCATATACAGTGGAAACCTAACATTCGCTATTATAACATCATAGTCGTCAAAAATAATCGATCTAAGTCCGTTAAATGGATTTGAAAGGCTTACATTGTAAAATGTGACTGAAACAAACGACTCCTCTAAGTGATCGGCAATACGTGCCCTGCGCGTACTAACATTTTCTCCAGTCGATGGTCGAAGCCACAATACACTGATCTCGTCATTACTTTTCGTCTTCGTATATTTATCTTTGATAGACATATTTCAATTAGTGATAGTATTAAATTATTTCTCCGATAGACACAATCTATATATCAATTGTACATTCGAATATCTATCTATTCGGGCCGTTCTGTGCATATAAGTATCCATTCGTTAATGGGGGTTATTTTACTTAGACGCTCTTGGTAGATTGCTCGTGAGTCACATCACAGTTTCGAGGATGGTTTTGGGCACTCTTCACACGGCTTTCGGAACGATTCACGGCGGAGCTGAAACGTTCGAACACTTTTCTGTGGCTGATGTTGAGACAGTCTTCTGTTGTAATCGCGCACAGTAACCGGCTGTCAGAACAGCTGGTCCGTCTGTTCTCGATGGGTTTGATCGACGCAGAATCGCCGGACTACCCCTCATCAACAATGTGCTACACAAGAGCGACCTGAATAAGTCCTCGAAACTTGTACTTGGTATTTCCGAGTAAGCTTCCTGGAGCGATCTAGTCAACACTTGGGGAGATTAACTGAACTGATGTCTCTAATTATCGTAGGCGTCCCGCAGCTCCTCGTCGATGTCCCACACTGCTGACCCCTCACCACGCCACAGCTTCACCGCCGCGAACAGCAGCGATACCTGTGTATCGAACACTGCGTAGATGGACTGCAACGGCCCGAGACGGTCACGCGACCCGAGGAACGTACCCAGTCCGACCGCCGCGGGCACAGCCAGTCCGAACGGTCCCGCAACGACTACGCCCAACAGCGTCGTCAGTCCAAGCGAGGCTGCCACCAGCCACGGTGACACCAGCATAAACCACCAGTTGAACGGTATTACTACACCCCCGTACAGCCCGTACCGACCGAGTACCTCCCGGTTCCGGATCAACAGCCGAATCAGTCCCATCGCCCGTCGATCCTTCTGTGTCCGCCGCTTGCCGAACGCCGAGTGCGACGCCTCCTTGTATCTGATCTCGGGATCGAACACAGTTCGCTGTCCTCCTTTTCGGATCTTCATCGCCAGCTCGGTGTCGTCCGCGATCGAGTCCGGGTCGATCGGAACGATCTCGTCGTTCTCGAACGCCGAGAACGGCCCGTGGAAGATGAGCGTCGAGTCGATGTGCGACTCAAGCGTCTGAATCGTCGCCTGGATGCCTCGATATCCTTCCTCCACGTCGCTCCCGCCGAGGACGTCGACGTTTCGGCCCGTCACCGCTCCGACATCCGGATCTGCCAGGTTCGCGGCCGCCTCCTGAAGGACGTCCGACGCGAGCTTCGAGTCGCAGTCGGTCTTGACGACCATCTCGTTCGAGGCGGCCGCGTAGGCGTCGTTCAGCGCGGGAGCCAGTCCCCGGCGCTCGTCTTCTTCAATGAGAGTTAGCGCTGGCGTCTGCCGGTCCGCGAAGAACGATCGGATGATCTTCCGTGTGTCGTCGTCGCTGGAGTCGACGATCACGACTTCTACCTTGTCCATCGGATAGTCGAGTGACACGATATCTTGGAGTTTGTTTTCGATGATCCGTTCCTCGTTATAGGTCGGGAGAACGATGCTAACCGTCGGCTCGGCGGACCGTTTGTCGGCGGGCGAACCCTGCGGATTCCACACCTTCGCAAGCAGGAGATAGATCGCGTAGGGGAGCCCCGTCAGCGATACCAACGCTGCGATCGAGAGAAACAGTCCCCGAACGAGTCGTCGCATATCCCTTCCTTCACTGACGGGGACCAAAACTTCAGCGGTCCGTGTACGCTGATTGTGTAATGTTGTCTGAGTATCGTTGAGCGGAACGAGGCTCTCTCGTGGACTCTCGCGGTACCTTTACCTCACTTTCAAGAGGAGCGTTATCAACCGTTGGTGATCGGAAGCACAGTCATACAGTACCACACTGACACAGGTAACGCGATACTATGTGTATCCTAACTGTTCAAGCCGGTCCTCGACGACCCCGGACACTTCCGTTTCCTCGGTGCTTTCCTCGGGCCAGGGTGGAAGTGCGTCTCGCATCTCCGTCAGCCGATCGTCCGGAACCCGTACTTCCCGTTCGGCCGGGAGAATGAACCCCTTCTCGAAGTCGTGGCCCCTGGAAGCGATCAGTTTATACTCCCCGTCGTACACCGCTTTCTTCTCGTAGCCGCTCAGACTCCCTTCGACGAGCAGACTCCGATCCGGCTGTTCCTCTTCACGTAGTGACGTCCCGGTTGTGCCCTCGAAATCGATCCCGACGGCATCCGCAAACGTGGGCGCGAGATCGACTAACGAGACCGGCGCATCGAACGACCAGTCCCTGTTCGTCAATAGCGGCACACGTGCGATCTCTTCGTACGGAGCACCCCCATGGTCGACACAGCCGGTTCCGTCGAAATGCTCTACGTCGAAGGCCACGTGCTCCCAGTGAGCTTCCCCGTGATCCGAGGTGACGACGAGAAGCGGGTCCGACAGTTTCGACTGTAATCGATCCCCGAACCGTGCTATCGCGTCGTCGACGTACTCGACCGACGCCCGGTAGAGTCGACGTCGATGCTCGCGATACGTCTCACACGTCTCATCGCAGTCTACCTCGGTCTGGTACCGCCAGTTCCGCAGTTCCTCGATGGAGCGATCGACCTCGTACGCCTCCCAGAACTCGTCCGGCGGATCGACCGGTATGTGGGGGTCAGCGAGATGGAGGAACGCGAAGGTTCGATCCCGGCCATCGACCCACTGGAGATACTCCGACAACACGTCGTCCGCATCCGAGTTCACCGTGTGGTACAACTTGTGTGTCTGGAACCGCCCGGAGATCGCGACGAACGGAGTATCGTGCCCGAAGCCGCCGTAGGTGTCGTATCCGGCACCGGCTAACGCTTCGGTGATCGTAATGAGGTCATCGTCCATCCGCGGCGGCAGTCGAAGTCCCTCGGAGTCGTCGATCTCGTCCGTCCGTCGCATCGCTCCGTGCTCGTGCGGATACTGTCCGGATAGGACGGATGAGACTGCCGGAAAGGTCCACGAACCGGGGGTGATCGCATCCGTCCCGTTGAGACTCGCGAGATATGGGGTCGTTGATTCGTCAACGTGGTCCGCCCGCAGCGCGTCGACAACGATACAGACGATGTGGTCCGGCGCGTCAGGCTCTGGACCGGTGTTGGGGAGCGACTTTCGTGCGAACTGGCGATCTGCCTTCGTCGTCTGATACATATCGTACGGGACGGCAAGCGCTCGCTTTGCCCACGGCGGAAGCGTGTGTATCAGCTTCCGTTTGAGGTCCATACTGGTGCAGTCACCGCTGGTGTACTTTGATTCTTCGGGAGTGAGCGACGAAGGTGTCACGCCGGCGTCGAACGATATATAACAAGCCTTAAGCGCGTTTTCCGAGTCACAACGCACAATGAGTGATCAGACCGATCCCGACGGTCTCGGGGAGTCCTCCGTCCTCGATATCTTCGAGCGGTGGTATCACGTCCCCGCGATCGTCGCCGTCGTCGCGGTGATGTTGTACTCGCGCCTTCGCGCGTACGACAACTTCATCGTCGACGGCCAGGCCTACTTCCGCGGCAACGACGGATGGTACCACTTCCGCGAGACCTCGTACCTCCTCGAGAACTGGCCGAACACGATGCCCTTCGAGGTGTGGACCGGATTCCCCTACGGAGCAGACGTCGGCCACTTCGGTACCCTCTGGGACCACGTCATCGCGCTCTTCGCAATCGCGTCCTCGCCGATAACCGGCGGCGGCGAGGAAGGGTTGATGCGCGCGATGCTCGTCATCGCGCCCATCGTGGGCACCGCGGTCGTGATCCCGACGTACTTCATCGCCCGCCGCTTCGTCGACCGTCTCTCGGCGGTCGTCGCGGTCGCCGTGCTCGGCCTCATCCCCGGCACGTTCTTCAGCCAGACGCTCGTCGGCTTCCCGGACCACCACGCCGGCGAGATCTTCTTCTCGACCCTGGCGGTGCTCGCGTTCCTCGCGGCGATCGGCGTCGCCGAGCGTGACAAGCCCGTCTGGGAGCTGGTCGTCGATCAGGACTGGGACGCGCTCAAGCGCCCGGTCGGCGTCGCAGCCGCCGCCGGCCTCGCTATCACCCTATATATGGCCACCTGGCAGCCCGGCGTGATGCTCGTCGGGTTCACCGGGATCTTCCTCGTCATCAAGATCACCAGCGACGTGGTTCACGATGACAGTCCCGAACCGATCGCCTTCGTCGGCGCAGTCTCGATGGGCGTCGCGGGCCTCCTGATGGTGATCCCGCTGGACGACTACTCCTTCGGGACGACCGCCTACTCGCTCACCCAGGTGTTCCTCCCGCTCGGGGTCGCCGTCGGCAGCGCGTTCCTCGCCTTCCTCGCGCGCCAGTGGAACGCCCGCGACATCGACCCGCGTGCCTACCCCGCCGCGGTCGGCGGCCTGATCGCCGCCTCCGTGGGCATCCTCGCGCTCGCAGTTCCCTCGGCGTGGAACACGATCGCCACGAACCTCCTCCGAACGATCGCCTTCTCCACCGCCGCCGCCACGCGCACCATCAGCGAGGCACAGCCGCCCCTGCTGCAGTCCGAGTTCGCGCCCTTCGTCCTCTCGCAGTACGGCTTCGCGTTCTTCTTCGCGCTGGTCGCGATCCTCGCGATCCTCGCGCGCCCGCTGATCCGCAGCGACGACACGCGCGAGACGGGCTACGTCGTCGCCGCCGCGGTCGTGATCGGCAGCGTCTACGTGGTGCCCGGCGTCTACGACGCCATCGGCGGCGTCGTCGGGCTCAGCTGGCAGGTCATCGGGCTGGCGCTTGCCACCGCGTTCCTCGTGGGCGCGACCTACCTCGCGCGCTACGACGCCGAGGAGCTCTACGTCGTCGTCTGGGGGCTGTTCATCCTCTCGATGGCGTTCACCCAGGGCCGGTTCAACTACTACCTCGCGGTCGTCGTCGCGGTCGGCGCAGGCTACACGTTCCAGCTCGCGCTCGACGCCCTCGACGTCCGCGGGAAGTCGATCACCGAGATCTCGGGCTCCGTGCAGGGTTGGCAGGTGATGATCCTCGGCGCCGTCGTGCTCGTGCTGTTCGCGCCGCTGGTCGCGATGGTCACCCCGGTGTGGGCCGCCGGCGCCAACACCAACCCCGGCAGCGTCGTCGAGTGGGACGAGAGCCTCCAGTGGATGAACGAGGAGACGCCCCACCCCGGCGAGCTCGAGGGCCACGACAACGCGATGGAGTACCAGGGCACCTACGAGCGCCCCGACGACGGCGACTTCGAGTACCCCGCGGGCGCCTACGGCGTGCAGTCGTGGTGGGACTACGGCCACTGGATAACCACCCGGGCCGAACGCATCCCCAACGCGAACCCCTTCCAGCAGAACGCGGTCCAGGCCGCCAACTTCCTGCTGGCCCCGAGCGAGGAGCGCGCCCAGGACGTCCTCGCGGGCCAGAGCACCGAGGGCGAGAACACCCGCTACGTGATGGTCGACTGGCAGATGGTCCACCCGCAGTCGAAGTTCACCGCGCCCGTCACGTTCTACGACGACGGCAACGAAACGCAGGGGGACTTCCTCGGCGCCATCTACCGGCAGAACCAGCAGGGCGGCTTCAGCGTCGCCACGCAGGTGCGCGAGCAGCGCTACTACGAGAGCCTGATGGTCCGGCTCTACGAGTACCACGGCAGCGCCAAGGACCCCGAGCCGGTCGTGCTCAACTGGGACCAGACGCCGGTCCAGACCGCCGACGGCTCACAGACCACGGTCCGGACGATCCCGGAGGGCGAGAACGCGCAGTTCGCGCAGGCCTTCGGCTCGATGGCCCAGGCCGAATCGTTCGTCGAGAACCAGAGCGGCACCGCGCAGATCGGCGGGATCGGCTCGGTGCCCACCGAGCGCGTCGACGCCCTCGAACAGTACCGGCTGGTCCACGCCACCGAGTCGAACGTCGACCGGTACTTCAACGCGCAGCTGCGTGACACCCCCGCGAACTGGGTGAAGACCTTCGAGAAGGTCCCCGGCGCGACCATCGAGGGCTCCGGCGCCGAACCCGGCCAGGAGGTCGAGGCGGCCGTCGAGATGAGCTATCCGCACTCCAACGAGACGTTCGTCTACCGGCAGTTCGCCACCGCCGACGAGGACGGCGAGTTCTCGTTCCACGTCCCCTACTCGACGACCGGTTACGACGAGTACGGCCCCGAGAACGGCTACACCAACGTGAGCGTCCGCGCGACCGGCCCCTACCAGATCGGCACCGCGCCGACCGCGAGCAACGGCAGCCTCACCTACGCCACCGGCAACGTCACCGTGACCGAGGGCCAGGTCGTCGGCGAGGACGACGCAGTCTCGACGGTCGAGCTCGAGGAGGAATCGCTGCTCCAGGACGACGAGAACGCCACCGACGAGAACGCCACCGACGGAAACACGACCGACGGGAACACCACCGAGAGCGTGACCACCGACGACGGCGCCACGACCGACGGAACCACCGACGACGGCGGATCGACCACCGACGACGGGAACGCGACGACCTCCCGGGTCGCCCCGGCCGCGCTCGGGGAGTCAACCGCCGCTCCCGCGCCCGCCGCACCCTAGATGGTCGACGCCCCCGAGTGGCTCGGCGTCTACCTGCGCGGGGTCGCGATGGGGTGTGCGGACGCGGTTCCGGGTGTCTCCGGGGGCACGATCGCGCTGATCACGGGCATCTACGAGCGACTCATCGCCGCGGTGACCGCGATCGGCCCCGGACGCGTCCGCCGTGTCCTCACAGGCGTCCGCCCGGCGAACCTCCCGGACGCCCGCGCGGCGTTCCTGGAGATGGACGGCCCGTTCCTCCTCGTTCTCGGGGCGGGGATCGGGACCGCGATCGTGACCGTCCTGCGCGTCGTCGAACACCTGCTCGAGACGGCGCCGGTCGCCACCTTCGGGTTCTTCTTCGGACTGATCGCCGCCTCCGCGGTCGTCCTTCGCCACGAGGTCGACCTCTCGACGCCCGGTCGGAAGGGCGCCGCACTCGCCGGCTTCCTCGTGGCCTTCCTCGTCTCCGGGTACGCCGCGGGCGCGCTCGGCGACGGGCTCGCCGTCGTCTTCCTCGCGGGCGCACTCGCCGTGAGCGCGATGGTGATGCCCGGCGTCTCGGGGTCGCTCGTGCTCGTGATCCTCGGCCAGTACGAACGGATGACCGACGCCCTCTCGACGTTCACGGACGCCGCCCTCGGCGCGGTCTCCGGGGCGGGGACGGACGCGCTGGTCGAGGCCGCCCCGCCGGTCGTCGTCTTCTGCGGCGGCGGGATCGTCGGTTTGTTCACGGTCGCGCACGCGGTCCGCCGCGCGCTCGCGGCCAACCGGGCCGCCACCGTCGCGTTCCTCGTCAGCCTGATCGTCGGCGCGCTGCGCGCGCCGATCGTCGAGGTGGGACGCGTTCTCGCGGAGACGGGGTCCTCCTGGAGCGCCGCCGCGCCGCGATTCGGCCTCGCGGCCGTCCTCGGCGGCGCGGCCGTCATCCTGCTGGACCGGTACGCCGGCGCGATCGAGTACTAGATACTGGCGGCTGAACATCCCCGCGGATGTTCGCGCGCCAGTATTTACCGAGTACGGGTGTGTTCGAACCGCTCGCAACCGGACGGGCGTCCGGTTCCTCACAGTTCTCCGTCCTCGTGGACGGACGGGTGGCTATCGACGTCGGTCATGTGACCGCGAACTCCCCGATCACTCGATCGCCGAAATCGGTCGGACGGCCGCTCCATCGAGTGCCGGGACGGAGCACAGCCGGCACGGAGACCGATCCACCTCGCCGGATCGCTCGACCGGTCTCCTCGCCAGCACCGACGGTCAGATGTGCAGCAACTGCATCTACAGGCGGCGCAGGCCGAGGTGGTTCACGCCGGGGCAACGTCCCGTTCCGCAGTCCCCCGAAGCGGAAGCCGAATATCGATCTCGTCGTAGGGGACGACGGGGCGCTTCGCCCGCCCCTCGTCAACGAATTCCACGACATCATATGCTTCGAGCCGCTCGAGGTTCTCCGAAACCTGCTTGACGTCCCGATCGACCAACCGGGCGGCCTCGCGGATGCTCGCGGGCTCCGCTTGCGCGATCGCCTGGAGGAGGTCGATCGCGCGCGGCGTGAAGACCGTCGCCAGCTGGTCGGTGGTTTCGAAGCTCAGCCGGTGTGGAGCGTCTTCCTCGGGGCCGTCGCCGGCAAGCGCCTGCCGGAACGCCTCGGTAGTGCGCTGCTGGATGGCGCCGATCGATTCAACCGTCACGATGAGCGTGTTCGGTGTCATGGTTTGCTGTCGTCCTGTGGTGGCTTCCCTCCCCGTGCAACCGTTCGACCGCGACCCAGAAGCGCTCTTGGACGGCGTCGTAGCCGGGGAAGCCGTAGTCGTCGTCGAGCCCATCGGGCGTGTGTCGTTCGTGCACTCCGTGGGAGTTGTCGTACCGGATCAGGGTCTTGCCGTCTTCGGTCCCGTAATGAAGACGGTATTTGACGCCGTCCGGAAACTTCTCCGACTCCGGCACAGCCAGCACGCGGACACGGAGAACGGTGCCGTCCGCAAAGCGCCGTTCCGTGTCTTCCAACACGCGCACGTCGCCATCGGGTTCCGTCGACGTCTGTTGTTGTTCACCACATCATAATATGTGTTGTGGTTGATACCATCGATATGGGATCCCGCACATCCCAGTGCCTCACCGCACCGGAAACGGGGGAAGAAAGCCGGCGATCGGTGCAGGATCCCTACTCGACCGCGAAGTCGGTCGAGACGCGCGGGGAGTGGTCCGGCCCGCTCCGGCCCGTCTCGCGGTCGATCGAGACCGACCCCGGCGTTCCGACCACCGTGAGCGTCTCCTCGTGGTCGGCGCCGCCGACGGTCCCGGCGACGTCGAGCGCCACGTCGAGCCCGTCCTCGGCGGTCTCGATGTCGACGTAGTGGACGTGGGTCTCCCCGGGACCGAACTCGGGAACGTCGTCGGCCTCATAGAGGATCGTCCGGACCTGATCGCCGCGTGCGGCGATCGACAGATCGGTCACCGTCGCCCCGCCGTCGTTCTCGACGGCGATCGCGACCGTCCCGCCCTCGGCATCGAGCGCCGTCTCCGGATCGACCGCGAACGTGAGCGTGGCGAGCCCGTCCGGCCCGTCCACCGGAGCCTCGACGAGCACCTCCAGGTCGCGGGCGGGCGCGACCGACCCGTCGGCGACGTAGCGCAAGGTGTCGTAGCCGCCGACGGTGCTCGGGTCGGGACCATCGACCCGGTAGGTCGCCGTCACCTCCTCGTAGGGCGGGACGTGGATCTCCGCGGGCGGTTCACGGAACTCGTAGAGCTCGAGGTCGAGATTGCGCACGCGGAGCCGGCTCTCGGCGGTGTTGACCGCCGTCACCTCAAGGGTGTACCCGTCACGGTCGGGGAGCAGCAGTCCCCGGCAGTACAACTCCGGGATCTCGAGTTCGGTGTCGAGCTTGCCCGCCGTCCGTTCGACGCCGCCGCTTTCGACGGCAACCGGCGGGACGACGTCGTCGCCCACGCCGGTAAAGGCGTGGAGTCGGGTGAACGTGCGGAACTCCCCGGGCCGGATCGTCTCCGTCACCGGCGCGGCGTCGGGCGTGGTCACGGTGACCGATTCGGGGCCGTGGCCGACGTTCTCGACGTCGATATGCTCGATGCAGAGATCGCCCACGACCGGCGGCAGGGGATCGATCCGGCGTTCCAGTTCGAGGTCGCCGGTTCCGGGCCCGGCGTCGCCGTGAGCGCCGCCGGCGCCGCCGGCGCTGTGGCCTCCGGGCGTTCCGCCGGGAGCACTCCCGTCGGGAGCGGCTGCCGGTGGCGCGTGCGTTCCGGTGGCGGCGTTCAGGACCGCCGACTCCGGGACCTCGAGGTCGACGTCGTCGTCGAGGAAGTGCCCGGCCACCGACACCGTGCTCGTTCCGTCCTCGACGGGCGGCGCGATCAGCTCCAGCACGCTCTCGGGAGCGCCCTCGAAGGTCCGTGTGACCGAGGTCGGGAGCGCGTCGCCGTCGATCGTCAGCTCGTCGACGACCGTCGCCCGCGAGTCGTTGCGAACCCGCACCGCGAGGACGTCCTCCTCGACGGACCCGCTGGCGGAGAGCGGATCCTCCGGACGGGGGACGTCGACGGTCCGACGAATGCCGGTTGCATCGGCGATCGTGAGCGTTCCGTCCGCCGGCGCCTCGAGGGTTCGCGTGACCGCGTCGTTCGGGTCGATCCGGTCGACGCGCTCACCCATCGGGTTGATCCGAACGTCCTCGACGGGGACGCTCGTCTCGTTCGCGAGCGTCACCGACACGCGGAGTCCCTCCGGGGTCAACCGCGTCGGCTCGACGGTCACGTCGATCGACTCGCTGCCGCCGGTGACCGGGAGTCGTTCCTCGAGGATCACCTCCTCGTCCGCCGTGATCGTGAGATCGACCGTCTCCTCGTCGATCGACGACAGCGGGAACCGAACCCGCTCGGAGTCGTCCTCGAGGAGCGTCACCCGGTGGGACGGATCCGAACACCGAGCGCCGGACAGCTCGATCGCGATCGTGGCCGAGGCGGCGGTGTCGCCGACGTTGTGCAGCTCCGCGTGGATCGCCTCCGCGCCGGCGGTCAGCGACTCCGACAGCAGGGTCGCATCGAGCGTCCACTCCCCGGAGAGGCGGCGGTAGACGTTCGCGACCGTGTCGACGATCACACAGACCGGCTCGCCGCCGGCGGCGGTCACCGGGAGGCCGTCATCGAGCCCGAGCGGCGTCCACTCGCCGTCGGCGTCGATCGCGCGGATTTCCCCCTCGGTTCGGAGGATGATCTCCTCGCGACCGAAGGGATCGATCCGGTCGACCTGCCAGTCGTGGCTCCACTTCCGCTCGCCGGTCTCGATGTCGATCCCGACACAGCGGGCGTCCTTCATCACACAGACGATCGTGTCGCCGACGACGCCGAGGTCGCTTATCGCGCCGTCGACGCGCTCCTGCAGCCGGCTCTCCCCGGTCGGCCCCAACACCGACAGGAACGACCACGCGGCCAACACGAGCGCGTCGTCGGTGCAGACGACCGCCGGCGTTGCCGAGACGTCCGAGTGGGGACGGTCGACGCGGAACCGCTCCTGGCCGCTCGTCGCGTCCAGGCCGACCAGCTCGTCGTCCTCGGTCACGACGACCGCGAACCCGCTTTCCCCGGGGGCAGCCACGCGGACCGCCTCCGGGAGCGAGACCCGCCACAGTCGCGTCCCCGACAGGCTGTAGGCGTCGACGCCGTCGTCGGTGACGGCGTAGAGGTGGTCGCTCAATGCGACGCTTTCGGCGGGTTCGGGGAGAGTTATCTGATCGCGTTCCTCGCCGACGACGTACACCTCCGTCCCGTTGGCGAGGATGCAGACGCGATCGCCGGAGACCGCCCACGCGTCGAGTTCGCCGACCTCGAAGGAGGACGTCCGGACGTACTCGGCCGTCCCGGCCGGCATCACTCGTCACCCCGATCGGTCGTGCCCGTGCCCGCGTTGCTGACCGGACCATCTCCGGTCGGGCTGGGTGACCCCGCTCCGGCCGATTCGGCCGATTCGGCCGATTCGGCCCCGATCGCACCATCCCCGGCTGACCCGTCACCGGGTTCGGCATCACCACCGCCGGACCCCGCGGCCGCGCTCCCTCCCTCGTCCTCGCCTGTCCCCCCGTCCTGGTCGGCAAGCAGCGAGGAGAGCGCGCCACCGCCGGCGCCGGGACCACCCTGCAGGTCGATCCCGAGATCGTCGGCCTGTTCGTGGACGTAATCGCGCATCTCCGGATAGCCCTCCAGGTCGTCGAGCTGCTCGCGGACGCTCGAGACGTACTGCCTGACCGTCTTCGGCTCGGTCCCCTCGAGGCGGTCGAGGAGGTACTCCGTGGTCACCTCCTGGGGATCGCCCTCGATCACGCTGCGGATGAGCTCACGCTGGAGGTCGCTGCCGAGGATGCGGTCGGCCACCTCCGCCGGGGTATATCCGACGGACGCCTCGCCGAGCCGATCGAAGTCGATGTCGTCGGTGTTCGGCAGCGAGGAGAGCTGCGTGCGCCAGACCTCCGACATCACGCGCTCGTCCGGCTGTTCGATGAACTGTTGGATCGGGAACCGCCGGGTCGCCGCCGGGTCGATCGTGAAGGGCATGTTCGTCGCGCCGATCACGAGCAGGTTGTCCTCAACGTCGTTCATCTCCTGGAGGAACGCGTTCGTCAACGCCCGTTCGTGTCGCTGGAGGTTGTCGTCGCTGCGGTCGGGGATGAGCGTCTCGATCTCGTCGAAAAAGAGGACCGCGAACCCCTCCTCCTTCGCTATCCGGTGGGCCTGCGAGAAGACGGCGCTCACGTTCTTTTCGGCCTCGCCGGCGTATTTCGACTGGATGTCGCTGCCGCGGATCTCCAGAAAGACCACCTCGCCGTACTGGTCTTCGATCCCGGTTTCGTGTTTGGCCTCGTGGGCGATCGCCTCCGAGACGTGCGTCTTGCCACAGCCCGGCGGACCGTACAACAGCATACTGCCGCCGCGCTCGGCGAACTCCTCGCCGTACATCTCGACGATCCGGTCGCGCACCTCGGTGTCGAAGAGGGCAAGCAGCATTCGCGCCGTTTCCGTGACCGACTCGAGGCCGGCGACGTCCTCCTCGAGGCTCACGGTCGGGACGGTCGGCTCGACGGAGACGGTCGTCCCCTCGTCCGGTCGCTCGCCGCCACCGCCGGGGCCGCCCGCACCGGCGGCGCCCGGACCGCCGCGTTGCCCCGCGCCGCCGCGCGCACCGGCCGGCTGCTGGGGCGGCTCCGCGGGTTCGTCGACGAACTCCAGGTCGGTGTCCTCCGTGATCCGGAGCGTCGAGTAGGCACCGGGATCCGCCTCGGTGACGGTAAACCGGACGAGCGATCCCCGGATCTCGGCGACCTCCTCGATCCGGTGGAGGAGGTACTCCTCCGACCGGAGATACTCCTCGAGGACGTCCGGTGCGACCGTCTTCGGGTGGATGGTCGCCGAGTCCGCCGCGGGAACCGACGCGAGGCTCGCGTTGCCGTCCACGACGAACTTGTCCCCGCCCGAGAAGTCGATCCCGCCGAAGAGGTGCTCGACGTTGGCGTTGATGTAGGCTTTGTTGCCGATGTTGCTCACGATCTGGTCGTCCTCGGTCTCGACGCGGAAGTACGCGCTCCGGTCGTTGTGGATGACCTCGACGAGCTCGGCGTCGGCGCCGACCTTGCTCGCCCCGACGCGGATGTGCGACGTCGGTTGGTCGTCGGTCTTGATCGGGTTGAGATTGTTCCGTGTCATGTCGTGGTCGTCGTCTCGTCGGTCAACGCCCGGGCGGCCGAGAACGCGGCCTCCGAGCGGTCGATCGTGTCCGGGTCCGGGTCGTTCGTCCAGGCGGCCGCCCGGCGGACGAACGCGATGAACGACGCGAGATCGCCGAGCAGGTCCGCGACGCCCTCCCAGGCGGCCGCCAGATCGGTGGCGCCGTCGATGCGTTGTCTGCCGGCCAGCTTGCGACACTCGGTCGTCACCGCGATCGCGTGGGTGACCAGCCGATCGAAGAGGACGTCCCAGTTTGCCGCCCGCGGGCCGGTCCTCGATAGCGGGACGATCGTCGTCCCCGCCACCGTTTCGGTCCGGTCGGGAGCCAGGTCCTCACGGTCGCTCCCGGCCTCGTCACCGTCCACAGCCTCGTCACCGTCCTCGGCCTCATCAACGTCCTCGCCCTCAGTCTCGACCGCGGCAGTCGGTGGCCGCGAGGGATCCCCGTCGCTCCAGGGGTCGCGTTCGAAGCGCCGGTCGAGAAGTGCCGCGATCGCCTCGTCGGCGTCCCGTGAGGCGGTCCCGCCGGTCGCGGCGGCCGGCGGCAGCGGAACGCCGTGGAGGCTCAGCTCGACGAGGTCACAGACCGCATCCAGGGCGTCCTCGACGACGTACCAGGCCTCGTCGTCGGCGTCGTCATACCGTCGCTTCCGCAGCTCCGCCGTGGTCCGGTTCCGTGCGTGCCGCAAGGTCCCGAGGAACGATGCAGCGAACATCCCGCCTTACCGTGTCGTCTCGAGCGTCGCGTCCTCGTCGAGCTGTTGGACCTCCTCGGTGGTCGTCGATTCGCGCATATCGAACAGATCCTCGACGAACTCGTCGTCGGATTTCTCCTCCATCTGCTCGCTCGGCTCGGTGACGTCGCCGAACTCCGCGACGAAGCTCTCGAGGTTCTCGAGGTCCTGGAGCGCGCCGCTTTCGGTGAAGTTCTCCGAGAGCGCCAGCTTGCGGAACTCCTGGCTTTGGTCCATCAACAGCAGCTTGATGTTCTCCATATCCTCGACGACCGCTCCGAGGATCTCCGGTCCCTGCGTCTCGGCGACCGGCGAGGCGGCCTTCTCCTCGAACATCTCGTAGCGGTGGTACCGCTTGCGGAGCATCTCGAATCGCCGTTTCTCGTCGTCGGCGAGTTCGGAGGGCATCCGTCCGGCCAGCAGCCCCTTCATCTCCTGTTTCAGCTCGTCGGCCTTCTGGGCGTACTCCTGCTCGAGGTTCTGAGTGTCCGAAAGGTCCTCGAAGTGCTGTTGGAGCGTCTCCTGGTTCTGTTTGACCCGCTCGATCGCGGAGTCGATCCGCTCGACGCAGGCGTCGAGGGTCGCCGCCCAGTTGTTGAGCATCGAGCTCGAGCCCTCTTCACGGATCTGCTCGTAGGAGAGCAACACGACGACCTCCTCGCCGTCGATGGAGACGATGTCCTGGTCGTCGAGGTACTCGAGGACGGCATGGGCGGCGTGCTCGTTCCGGACGTGTTCGGCGTCCGACTCGACGAGCGCCTCGATGGCGACCTCCTTGTCCATCACGCCGCGGCCCCCCTCGATCAGCAGTTCGTTACCGAGGTGTCCCTGGGCGAGCGTGGCGATGATCTCCTCCCAGTTGGCCTGCGGATCGTCGTCGGAGCCCTGATCGGCGATGCTCGCGTCGAAGCGGACGGGCTCGTCCGCGCTGCTTTGGGGAACCGCCGTGACGAAGGTCGTTCCGTTCTGTTCGTTGGTCGTGAAGTCGCTGAATCTGGTTCGCATTGGTTAAAAGGCCTCCTCGATCTTGGCGTCGGCCCGCTCGCGGACTTGCTCTCGCAGGTAGCGGTTCGCCTCCTCGCTGTCGGCGAGCCGGAGCCCCTCGATCTCGGCTTCGGCTTCCTCCTTCATCACCGAGGGGGTCGCGGCGGCGGTGTCGGCAAGCAGCGGCGAGACGATCTTCTCGGCGTGGGCGTCGATCTCCTCGACGAGTGGCTTGCGGTGCACCGCGATCCGGCCGTCGACGTCGACGTCGACGACCGCCTGGAGGCCCTCCTCGACCGCGTCGATCACGTCGTCGCGCTCCGCCCGGCTGACGTTCTCGAGGATGTCCGTCCGTCCCTCGATCCGCGCGGTGACGACCTCGCGGTACTCGCTCGTGGGCATCGCGTGACCGACGTCGTCGAACTCCGCGACGACGTCGTCGGCGACCTCCTCGGCCATCCACCGGCCGTAGTCCTCGAGGGCGCCCCACACCAGGTATTCGCCGTCGAGATCGGCCAGGAAGCCGAGCTGGCCCTCCAGATATCGGATGACGTCGGTGGTCGCGTTGACCGAGATGATCTGCTCGAGCTCGTCGTGCGACAGGATGCCCAGCGGTTCGCTGCCGCGCGACTGCTCCCTGAGTTCGTCCTCGAGCCGGTTCTGTCCCGTCTGCTCTTTCAGCAACGACCCGACCGAGTAGTACTCCCGCGAGCCCGCCGCGATCCGGAAGAGCATGTCGTTCGAGACCAGCTTGTCGACGAAGAACTCCACGTCGTCGACGGCGAGGTTGAACTCGTTGCGGATCTGCTCGGCGGTGACGACCTGTTGGGTCGACAGAAACAGGTCCTTGAGTCGGTTCGGGACCCGATTGTCGTGACCGGTCGAGAACAGGTCATAGTAGTAGACGCCCGACCGGATCCGCCGGAAGTCCTCGTGTTCCTGCCCGGCGATCTCCTGGAGCGACTCCTTGATCTCCGAGCGACTCAGGCTGCTCGCCTTCGTCAGCCCGGTGTCCGCGGACTCGTATCGGTCCCGGATCTCCTCGGTCACGCGGTCGACGTAGAGAAAGCCGTAGTTCTCCCGCGCGATGGAGATGGCGATCTCCCCGAGCAGGTCGGTGTCGGCTGGGCGAATCGGCATCAGTCCGTGAACGCATCTGTAGCATACTAAATGTGTTGCCATTCACATCGGATCGGCCGCCGGTGACGGGATCGATCGCTGCCGGCGAAGCGAATCCCTGCCGAGTGTCACACGCCGCGGTCGCGATCGTGACGGCGTCGGACGACCGCCGTCAGGCCGCTTCCCCGACGCCGCAGTCAGGCGGATTCGTCCCGACCGGCAACAGTTCCCTGTGGCGCGTACTCGAGCCGCGTCGCCACCCGGTCGGCGATCGTCTCCCCGAGAACGTCCCGGACGAGGTAGATCCCGAGATCGATTCCGGAGGTGATCCCGCCGGCGCTCACGACGTCGCCGTCGTCGACGACCCGGGCGTCGACCACGGTCGCACCCGATTCCCGGAGGTCATCGAGCGCGCTCGCGTGCGTGACGGCCCGACGGCCGTCCGTGATCCCCGCCGTCGCGAGCAGCATCGTGCCGGTACATACCGACGCGAGCCGTACGCCCGTCCCGGCGATCGCTGCGAGCGCGTCGGGGATCGCGCCGCGTTGGGCCTCCGCCCACGCACTCGCGTCCGGATCGCGTGCGGTCCAGCCGCCGCCCGGAATGACGAGGATATCCGGATTCGACGCCGCCGATTCGCCCTCCGAGGGGACCGCAAGCACGCCGTCCGGCTCGATGCGTGTGCCGTGGCTCGCGACCACTCGCTCGCGCGGTTCGAGCGTGACGTACTCAACGGTGAGTGTCGACGGCGCGTCGGCGCCGGGTGAGTCCGCCGGATCGGCTTCCGCCAGGATCTCGCCGGCGATCGCGAGTGCTTCGTAGGGACCGATCGCGTCGAGTTCGTCGAAGCCGTCGTACAACAGGATCTGGGCGGTGAAGCCGTCATCGGGGTCAGCCATACCCCACCCACGAGGGCGATCCTCGTGGGTGTTTCCCCGTCGTGTCGTAGCGGTTCCGTTTCTCCTACGACGTGGTCAGTGAGTCGACCGGGACGTCACCCTCGTCGGTGATGACCCGATCGACGGCCTCGACCGGCGTGGCGTCATACGCCGGGTTCTCGATCGTCACGTCCGCCATCGGCTCACGCGACACCTCGACGGAATCACGGAAGTCGTTCTCGAAGTGGAACGACTCGATCAGCTTCGCGCTCGACCCGACGACGGTCACCGGGACGCCGAGTTCGGCGGCGGTGGTCACGAGCGGGAAGGTGCCGATCCGGTTGTAGTAGGTGCCGTCCGTGATGCAGGTCATTCCCAGCAGGACGCGGTCGCACTGCCGGAGCGCGTGGCCCATCGCGCTGTCGACCACCATCGTCGTGTCGACGCGTGGATTCGCCGACAGCTCGCGCGCCGACTTCCGACCGAGGTACCGCGGGCGCGCTTCGGTCACGTACGCGGAGAGATGTGCGCCCTCCGCCGTCGCGTTCTCGATCGCCTGGAGGACCGTCGAGGAGTAGTCGTGGGTGAGGATCGTCTCGCCGTCCGCGATGGTCGCGGCGGCGTGTTCCGCGGCTCGGCGCTTGCCGGTCCTGACCGCCTCGACGGCGTCGTCGATCGCGGTCTCCAGGCGGTGTTTCGCCTCGGGGATCGAGTCTGCCCCGCCGACGACGGCGCGTTCCACGTCCCGGACCGCGTTGTGGAGGGCGGCGTGGGAGGTGTCGGACCGGCGGAGGACGCCGGCGTTGTGTTCGAGGTCCCGCTCGAACTCCTCGAGGGAGGAATACTCCCGGTCGATGAGGTCCGCGAGCGCCTCGGCGGCCTTCACCGCGGCGACCGAGGAGCTGTGGGTCTGCATCGCCCGGATCTCCGCGACGGTCTCGTCGATCATACCGCGAGAGTCGGACAGCCGCCCCCAAAGGGGTTCCGACGGGAGCGCGGCTGATCATTCGCCCGTGTCGCCCAAACGTATCAATATGCAGTCAGTAGTTGTACCGGTCCCGGCGTGTGAACCACAATCCCCGGAACGGGCCGTACCATCGCTCCCGAGTTGGGGACGCTCCCGAGGGTCTACCGGAACCTCACCAGCCGGGCGGCGACTTGACGCCGGATCGATCGATCGTTTCGTCACCAAACATATCAAATGTAAATTACATCGGCTTTAAAACCCCTGGAGCGTGAACGGGGGGTATGAAGCTCGCCACGATCGGCGTCGGGAACGCCGGGAGCAAGATCGTCGACCGGATGCTCGAGTTCGAATCCCAAACCGATCGGAACCTCTGTCAGCACGTCCACGCGATCAACACCGCGCGGACGGACCTCGCGAAGCCGGACTACATCCCCGAGGACCGGCGCGTCCTGATCGGCGACACGAACCAGAAGGCCAAGGGCCACGGCGTCGGCGGCGACGTCGAGGTCGGCGCCGAGGTCGCGAAGGCCGACATCGAGGAGATCCGCCGCGCGTTCGACGACGTCGAGATACACGAGGTCGACGCCCT
Organism: Halopenitus sp. POP-27; assembly: GCF_029889855.1. Taxonomy (NCBI): domain Archaea; kingdom Methanobacteriati; phylum Methanobacteriota; class Halobacteria; order Halobacteriales; family Haloferacaceae; genus Halopenitus; species Halopenitus sp. POP-27. The sequence goes on from NZ_JARANU010000015.1 coordinate 42,951, forward strand.
CCTCGTCGTCGCGGGACTCGGCGGCGGCTCCGGCAGTGGCGGCGGCCCGGTCGTGATCGACACCCTCCAGGAGATGTACGACGAGCCGGTCTACGGGCTCGGCGTCCTGCCCGGCAAGTACGAGGGCGGTCGACCGGCGCTGAACGCGGCCCGGTCGCTGCAGTCGTTCGTCACCAAGGTCGACAACTTCATCGGCTTCGACAACGACGCCTGGCGCGCCCGTGAACAGACGATCGAGGAGGGATACGAGCAGATGAACCGCGAGCTCGCGGCCCGGCTCGTGACCCTGCTTGCGGCCGGCGAGACGGACGACTCCGAGGTCGCCGAGAACGCGATGGACTCCAGCGACATCATCCGGACGCTCGACACCGGCGGCGTCTCGACGATCGGCTACGCCGCCACCGAGGTGGACAACGACGCCGCCACCGGCGGCCTGCTCGACCGCTGGAGCACCGACCGGGCGGAGTCGACGGATGAGGGCAGCAAGGCGACGAAGATCCAGGGGCTCGTCCGCCGGGCGGTCAACTCCCGGCTCACGGTGCCCGCCGAGATCTCGAGCGCCGATCGCGCGCTCGTCGTCCTCTCGGGGCCGCCAAGCGAGTTCTCCCGGAAGGGTATCGAGAGCGCGCGCCAGTGGCTCGAACAGGAAGCGGACACCGTCGAGGTGCTCGTCGGCGACGATCCGCGAGGGAAATCCCCCCAGCTCGCGGCGGCGGTGCTCCTCTCGAACGTCACGGAGACCCCGCGGATCAACGAGATCCAGAACCAGGCGGTCGACGCCCAGGAGAAGATCGCCGAGCAGGAGGCCGTCCGCGAGGAGGAGATCAACGACCTGATCACCGACGAGAACAACGACCTCGACCCCGTCGTCTAACCGATGGAGCTCGCACTCGTCGGCGTCGGCGCCACCGGGAGTCGGGTCGTCGACTGCATCCGGGAGATCGAGGCCGAAACCGGCCGCACGTTCACCGGCGGGAACGCGATCGTCTGTGACATCTCCCGGTCGCCGACCGACGACGTCGAGACGGTTCCCGAGGACCGACGCGTCCTGATCGGCGACACCCATCCACAGGTCACGGTCGACGGCGTCGACGGCGGTCCCGACATCGCCGCCGAGGTGACGCGGGGCGATCTGCCGGAGATCCGCCGTGCGCTGGATGCGATCGACGTCTACGACGCCGACGGCGTCCTCGTCGCCGCGGGACTCGGAAGCGCGACCGGCAGCGGGGCCGGGTCGGTGCTCGTCGAGGAGCTGCAGGCGACCTACGACGAACCGGTCTACGCGCTCGGCGTTCTGCCGGCCGACGAGGACGGTGACGCGGCGGCGCTCAACGCCGCCCGCGCGATCCGGACCATCGTTCCGGCGGCGGCAAGCACGATCACCTTCGATCACGACGCCTGGCTCAAACCGGAGGCCGAGAACCGTGAGGACGCGACGCGGGCGCTCGCGCGGCGTATCTGTACCCTGTTCGCCGCCGGCGAACGCGACTCGAACACGATCGCCGAGAACGCGGTCGACTCGAGTGACGTGGTTCGGACCCTCGAGCCGGGCGGGATCGTCTCGATCGGCCACGCCACGACCGACGTGGAGTCGGGGACGTCGGGGCTGTTCGCCCGCCTGCTGTCGTGGTTCGGGTACGATTCCGACGAGCCGGCCGACCGGACGACCGACGCCGCGAAGGTCAACTCGCTCGTCCAGCAGGCGACCACGTCGCGGTTGACGGTTCCCTGCGACGTCGCCAGCGCGGAACGGGCGCTGGTCGTGTTGTCCGGGCCGCCGTCGGCGCTCTCCCGACGCGGGTTCGAGAGCGCTCGCCAGTGGCTCGAGGAGGAGGCCGACACCGTCGAGATCCTGGCCGGCGACGACCCCCGCGATCGGTCGTCCACGCTCGAAGCGCTCGTCGTCCTCTCGAACGTCACCGACGTCCCCCGGATCGACGACCTGCAGCGCGCGGCGGTTGCGACACAGCGGGACGACGGCGAGGCGGCGGCGACGCCCCCGTCGGAGTGAGTCGGTCCACGTCGATCGCCGAGTTTGAGGCCGAGTTCGGGGTTCGGAGAGGAACGACGCAGGTCACTCTCGGCTCGACGGATCGTGTGAGCGAGCCACCTGGTGGATGTTCTCGATCATCCGGGTTCCGACAGGCTCACAGAAGAACTCCGCGTCCGCCTTGGAGTCAAGCAGGTGATCTCGGCGCTTGTCCTCGTATTCGTCAGCCCTGGAATCGAGTTCGGACGCCACTGCAGCGATGGTTTCGGTCTCCTCGAGGGCTTCGTATCCCCTGTATACGTCCTTCAGTGCACGTTTGGCTGACTGGCGGACTCGCCCGTCATCGTCCTCGAGCGTCTCGATCAGAAATCCAGCCGCCGTATCGAGCCGTTTCTTGATGGTCTCTCTGGTCTCTTGGGTTGCTCCGTCCTCGTCGACGAGGATGAATACGACGGCAAGACCGGGAGTCACCTGGTCAACGACGCGAACGACGGATTGTCTGACGTAGCCGTCGTCGCTTTCGGAATATATCGTAGCCAGGTCGTCGAATCCGGTGTCGAACAGCTGGAGACGGTGATCACGATCCATCTCCTTGAGCCGATCGATCACGTCGTTGACTTGATCCGGGTCGCTTGATCGTATCGAATCGGTAATCTCCGTCCACTGCTGGTCCATATGTATGAGTCACACGGCCAACCACTCCAACGCTTTGCCTCCGCCAGGGTTCGGAGTCTCACTGTTCGACAGCAGATCCGTCCACGGGTTTCCGTCTTCACGTCAGTTTGACCCGGCCAGCTTGACATTCGTCGTGTGCCACTACTGTCCTGGACGCTCACAAGAGGAGAGATCCAGTGACTGACTGCTGTAGGGTGGTACGAGTCTCACTGTTGGAACGTGATTCTGACGATGTTTCCAGTTGGAGTGTTCTCGTTGATCGTGGTGGTCCCTCCAGAACGGGTTATGATCAATTTGACGAGCCACAACCCAAGACCGCTCCTGTGATACACCGGTGTTTGCTCCGCGTTCTCTTCAAAGATGTTCTGCTCCACCTCGGGTATCTGCGGTCCGGTATCGGCTATCTCGATATGCGTCGCCCCGTCACTACGGGTAACAGTAATCGAAACCTCCGGAACACCGGAGTTATCGTGAATGATCCCGTTCTCAACGAGCTCGATGAGTGCCTCTTCGAGCCGTTCCGTCGCTCTCACAGTCACGCCCCTCGGGCACTCGACCCGAATTGTCGCTTCAGCATAGTCGGACTCGACAGTCGAAACAATATTCTGGAGTACTGGCTTGAGAGTGATCTCCATTTCCACCGAGTCTTCCACGAGTATTTTCGTTATCACTCGTTCCTTCTCGGCTGTCTCCAGCAGTCCATCACTCGTATCGATAATGTTCGCGGCAGACTGTGCAACCTCGCCCGAGGTCTTGGAGTGGATCAGCTCAGCACGTCCCCGAATCACGTTCATGTCATTACGGAGATTATGACGCAACACCCGGTCGATCGTCTCTAACTGCTGCAGGTGTTGCCGCCGTTCGGTCACGTCCTGCTGGAACCCAACGTAGTTGAGCACCTCTCCCTCGTCGTTGGTGACAGGGGCGATTTCGAGGTGATTCCAGAACTCGGTGCCATCCTTCCGGTAGTTACGGAGTTCGATGGTAATCGGCCTCTCATCGTCAATCGCCTCCCGAATCCGCGCCACCCGCTCGGAATCCGTGTTTTCACCCTGAAGGAACCGACAATTCTCTCCGAGGACCTCCTTGCGCGGATACCCTGTCATCTCCACGAAGGCATCGTTCACGTAGATCAGCGGGTTATCCTCCAGGTCAGGGTTGGAGATAGTAATACCGACGGGGGCTTCCGCAATCGCTCGTGATTGTCGCTGAAGGCGTTGTTCTCGCTGCTTACGTTCCGTAATGTCGGACTGGACCGCCACGAATGCCTCAATGTCGCCGTCGTCGGCGATCGGAGCGACGGTCTGATGGGCAGTGTACGTCTCCCTATTCTTGCGACGGTTGATCACCTCTTCCTCCCACGTCTCGCCCGAGAGGATCGTCTCCCAGAACTCCTCGAAATACCCCTCGGGCATTTCCCCGGAGTCCAGGATGGCCGGTGTTTCACCGATAGCCTCCTGCCGAGTGAACCCCGTCAGCTCTTCGAAGGCAGGGTTGGCGTACGTGATCGTCCCGTCAGTATCGGTGATGAATATCGCGTGTTCTGAGGCATTAACCGCCTGGTTGACATGTCGGAGTTCACGCTCGCGCTCCTTGCGGTCCGTAATGTCCTGGACCGTCCCGCGGATGCGGACGACTTCGCCGTCTTCCTGCTGTGGTTCGCCGCGCGTGCGGACCCACCGCTGGTCGCCCTCGGCGGTGATCAGCCGCAGCTCGACATCGTAGGACTTGTTCTCCTCAACAGCTCCCCGAAAGGCCTCTCGGATCGTTTCCTGGTCATCCGGGTGGTAGTGCTCGATGCTCTCTTCAGGCGTCAGCTCACGGTCTGCCGGGAAGTCGTGTATGTGATACACTTCCTCGGTCAGGGTGCTCTCGTTCGTCCGAACGTCGTACTCCCAGGCCCCCACGTCTGCGATGTCCTGCGCCTTCTCAAGGAAATCGACCTGTCGTTCGAGGTTACGCTCGCGTTGGCGTAATGTGAGTGACTGCTCTCGGAGGCGGAGCAACGCTGCCAGTCGCCAGTGCAGTTCGGCCTGCTGGATCGGCATCGTGACGATTTCATCAATCGATTCCGTCACCACATTTTCCGCAAGGTCACCGCCATCAACGTCGATGATATTGGAATCGGACTCGTCGAGCAACAAAAGATACGGGAGCACCACGGGTGATGCGGCCGATTTTTTCGCGCGCAGCGCTGGGAGATGTTCCTGAAAGGCACCCGTATCCAAGATACACACGTCGAAGGCAGTATCCTCGATACTACTTTTCAGGTCCACAGGCTTGTAGGAGGGATGCCCTTCGATCCACTCAGTGACTAACCGTCGGTCCCCCGACTCGGATAGGAGCGGAAGAATCCGGTCACAAGAGTCGACCTCATCCGCAGAATCCGTGCGTTGCTCCATTAGTCACCGTCACCTCGTTCTTCGAAGACATAGCGGTTCGGTGGCACTTGCGTAGACGGGATGCTGGAGTTTCCGAACAGATCTGCTGTATTCTCACTCACTGGCATCACCACTGGATGTGTCACTCGTGGGGAGCTCCACGACGAACACCGCCCCATGCGGTTCGTTGTCTTCAATCCAGATCGAGCCATCGTACATGGTGACCAGATTAGTGACGAGATACAGCCCCATTCCCGTCCCTGTGCTGTCCAGTCCCTTCTCGTTGCTATCGAAGATGTGGTCTCGTTGGTCGTCAGGGATTCCGGCCCCGTTATCTGCAACTCGGATACGAACCGAGCCATCGTCCACTTGCGAGGAAATCGTGACCCTCGGTTCGTCCGCGTCGTTGTGTTGAACGGCGTTGTTGATCAGATTCCGGAAGACGGCCGACAACATCTCGTTGGCCTCGACAGTAGCGGCCGGTGGTCGGCCGTCCATCCGTATCGTCGCCTGATCGAACGTCTCTTTTCGGGTTTCGATGACGGTTTCAAGAAACGGTCCCAACTCTACCGATTCGAGCGAAACATCTTCTCCTTCGAAGATCGCCTCGACGATGGTCTTGGCAATGTCCGTGAGTTCGACGACGTGCTGTCCTGACGTGAGTACCCGGTCGAGCATCTCCTCGCCGTCGCTATCCACGTGGGCATCCAGCATTTCCATCCATCCCAGAATCACGCTCATATCGTTGCGAACGTCGTGTCGTAACACGCGATTGAGGAGTTCGAGTTGGTCGCGCTGCTCGTTCAGCGAGTTCGCTAACTCCCGCAATTTCGTGATTTCGTGGTTCACCGCGACAAACTGCTCGATTTTACCCTCCGGCCCCGTAAGCGGCACGATTACTTGATCGACAACATATTGATTCCCGTCTTTGCGATCGTTGATCACTTCCCCGTGCCACTTCTCCCCCGAGGTGATAGTTTCCCAGAGGTCTGCGAAAAAGGACTCGTCGTGCTTGCCCGAGTTGAGAACGTTCGGCGTCTTTCCGAGCACTTCCTCGTCCGAATATCCCGACTGTTGTTCGAAACCACGGTTCACGTACTCGATGACGCCTTCCGTGTTCGTGACGATGACCCCATGCCCGCGGTGGTTGTCGCGGATTGCGTGCAGTTGTTCGTGTTTTTCATCGTGGGCAACCGTTTGATGACGCGCTCTGAGAACCGATTCGAGTCGTTGCTCTAATTCAAGCTCCGAGACCGGCATTCGAAGTAGTTCGTTAACCAGCGAATGCAAGTCACGGGCATCGTCCTGAAGCGCTTTGGTTATCTCGTCTGCCCGTTGCTCCGGGACGATCAACACGAACGGACGCGGAATTCGCTCCGATTGGTTTCGAGTTCGAATGGCGCCCTGATTGTCGAGGAGTGTCGCCCAATCCAGAATACAGCAATCGAACTCGCCGGTCCGAATTTCCGTCTCCACTCCGTCATACGATTCCTGTTCGGTGAGCCACCTGGTTAGTTGGCGGCGATTCCCCTCGTCTGCGGTTCGAACCAAAACGGTTGAGATTCTACTCCCCCGATTTGGGCGAATGTCCTCGGTGAGGGGGAATTCAGTCTCCATCGCGGGACCGTTCGTCGTTTTGGTGGTCTTGGAAACTGGGCGTTCCGGTGAGAATCCCCTGCATATGTTCGAGCGGTTCGCCGACGCGGATCCCATACTCCGTGATTTCGAACTCTCGGAGACTCCGCTCGAAATCGCCCGTTCGCATCTTCAACACGCCGATGACCTTGCCGAGTTCGCTTTCCATTTCCACGTATCGGATGTAGAGAATGTTGTCCGCAAGGTTGCTCACCGACTCTTCGGTGACGCGAAACTCCCCAGTGATGTTGGTGACTTCGTTCGTAATAATGGTCGAGACGCCGGCGGCCCGAAGATACCGCACGATTCGGAGCAGCACGTCTTCCGGGTCCGTCGTGTACCCGCGAAGGTTCTGTTTGAACCCCTGGAGGCCATCGATCAGGACGATACGTACCTCATCATCTTCGACGGCAGTCTTGAGTAGTGATGTGAACTCGTTCGGTGTGTACTCGTTCGGGGCGATCTCTTCGATGGAGAGCGTTCCCTGTTCGAGCATCGCTTCGATGGGGAGATTGATCGATCGGGAGCGTTTTTGGATGGTTCCTGGTGATTCCTCGAACGAATACATCACACTTTGCTCCCCCCGACCCGCGGCCTCTTTGATGAACTGTAATGCGGTAGTGGTTTTGCCTGCCCCGGTGGGACCACTGACGAACGTCACGGTCCCGGCATCAATTCCGCCCTTGAGGAGTTCGTCCACTTCGGGAATCCCCGAAGAGAGTTTGTCCGATGTCACAGCCATTTGTTCGGGCTCCCACTTCCCCGGCTGGAGTTTCGGGAAGACGGTGACTCCGTCGTCCGTGATCTCGTAGGAATGCTTTCCCCGTTGGTAGGAGGAGCCACGGAATTTCGAGACGTGGAGTGTCGATCCCTCGATATCCGTTTCCAGGTTGATGACCGTATCAGTGAGGAACTGGAGATCATCGTCAGACAGCGAGTCGGACGCTTGGGACGTGAATATCACTGTCGCGCCGTTGTCCCGGAGGAAATCAAGGAAACTCAATATCTGTTTCCGGAACTGGCGTTCGTCGGTCGTCAGATAGCGGAATTCGGTGATCGGATCGAGCAGTACTCGATCCGGGTTGAGGTCTTCGACGGTGCTACGGAGTTCTTCGATAAACGAGGGTTGTTCGACTTCAGCTGAGGAGAACACGGAATAGTTTTCGCCCTCGTCGAAATCCTCGTGAGATGGAGAAAGGTCGAGGAAATGGATTCCGTCCGGGTTGAGATCAAAATGTTCGACCGTCTCTTTGACGTACTCGCCTGGTTCACCCAGGTTGATATATAACGCCGTTTGCCCGTTGTCCACGCCGTCGGAGAGAAAATGTAGGCCGAAGATCGTCTTGCCCGCACCTGGTGGCCCCCGAATCAGTGCATTATGATTTTTGCGCAACCCGCCACTGAGAACGTCGTCTAATCCTGGGAGGCCCGTTGGAACTCTTTGTGAGGTCATATCTGTTCTCCGTGTTGTATATGCGTAAGTGTGGCGTCAGGGTCCATACCACCTCATCCAGAGAGACGAACGGCTCTTGGGTCCCGAGATCGTGGAGACACGCGCCGTCGTCACCTATTAGCGCGGTTTCGTGGACCCACCAGAGGGCCTCAGCCGATCCATGACGATCGTATTTGAACCAAATTTACAAAACTGTCTAGATACTGGATATCAGCTCGTTGAGAAAGCTTCGCCCGTACAGGGATGTCGAATTATTCGATGACACTTATCGGTATTGGGGACTCTTTTTGTATGTACTGGTTAGATTAAGATCAATGGAAGACGGTACGACCCTCGAAGAGGATGATAAACACGGGGATGACTGGTATCGAACGATCGTTGAAGAAGTGAACGATCTTGTAACAGTCGTCGATACCGACGGGACGATAGCCTACGTCAGTCCAGCCGTCACACGCATTCTTGGCTACGAACCCGACGAGTTGATTGGCCACGAGGGATACGAATTCGTTCATCCCGACGATCAAGAGCGAAACGCCGAGACAGTCGAGACCGTTCTATCGAACCCGTCTACACCTCAGACTGTCGAAGTCCGTTTCCAGCATGCTGACGGGTCGTGGCGCTGGATCGAGGCTACAATGAGGAATCGAGTTGACGACGACCTCATCAATGGGATTCTCCTTAGCAGTCGAGACATCACTGAGCGAAAAGAGTACGAGATCGAAGTTCGGGAACTCGCTGAAGAGTACGAAGCCCTGTTGAATAACGTGGAGGACGCGATCTTTCTCGTCGATGTCAAAGAGACAGATGATGTGAGATTCGAATTCGAACGTCTCAGCCCGTCCTACGAGCAACAAACCGGTCTCACGACCGAAGAGGTGCAGGGCCGGACGCCACGAGACGTATTCGGAGACGAATCGGGGGCCGACCTCGAAGCAAACTACCACCGCTGTGTCAACGCTGGTGAGCCAATTTCGTACCAAGAGGAGCTACGGGTCAACGAGGAGGCACGTTTCTGGCAGACAAAGCTTGCGCCGGTCGTCACCGGTGATGAGATAACCCGCCTCATCGGGGTCACTCGGAACGTCACCGATCGCGTCAAACGGGAGCGACAGTTACGTCAGCAAAACGAGCGGCTCGACGAGTTTGCAAGCGTCATTTCACACGACCTGCGTAACCCGCTCAACGTCGCACAGGGTCGTGCGGCGCTCCTTGCCGAGCAAGCAGAAAGCGAACATATCGACCCGATCTTGCGGTCCCTCAACCGGATGGAAGCCATCGTCGAGGACACGTTGACGCTCGCTCGCCAAGGCGAGACGATTGATGAGTGGAAGTCAATTGAGTTGACTGATCTCGTCGGGAAGTGTTGGTCGACAGTAGACACTGAAAACGCGACCATCGAAATCGTTGACGAGATGACTTTCCAGGGCGACCCCGACCGGTTACGGCACGTGTTCGAGAACCTGTTCCGGAACGCTGTCGAACACAGCGAGTCTGACGTAACCGTTCGTGTCGGATGTTACGGCGAACAGGGACTGTACGTCGAAGACGATGGGCCAGGAATTCCAGCGGACAAGCGGGAAGACGTTCTCGAACCGGGCCATTCGTCGGCTAGTGGTGGCACTGGTTTCGGGTTGAGCATCGTGAAACGAATCGTGGAAGCTCACGGCTGGGAGCTGTCCGTGACCGAGGGAACAGATGGTGGAGCACGGTTCGAGTTCGAGATGGCGGAATAGGGTGAACTAGTGTGGGTGGTCAGCCAAACTCTGCCACCTATGCATTGAGAGCTCGGTCTCAACTACTCCGTCCCGTCTCCGATCGGTGACGTGTCCCGGTTCGACGATCCATCAACCAGCACGACCACGACCAGCACGACCAGCACGACCACGACCAGCACACCAATGGTTGATGTACGAGGAGGCGGGACCAGCACGTAACGCGGGTCGGTGACCTGCAGGCCACGACGACGCCCGGATCACTGACGATACGACGCGGTAACTGACAACGATACGTGGTTCCAGACGATGTCCATCCCACACGCACGACTCCCGACCGATCTCACCCTCCACGTGGGGGACGAGGAGTCGCTCCTGGAGCGGCTCCGTGACGGGTCGCCGGGGACCGAGCTGGTCCTCACGCCGGTCGAACTCCATCGACGAAACGTGCAGCGACGGCTGCGGGAGGCACACGCGCCGAAGGACGGGATCGAGTTCGCGGATCCGGCCGACGTCGGCGTGCGGCTCCTCGACCACGCCGACGGCGTGGGACCGTCCATCGACTGCATCGACCGCATCGACCGGCTCTCGATGATTCGGTCCGTCCACGCCGACGGATCCGGGTCGTCGATCGGCCCGGGAGTCCCCGAGGATCCACGGGCCATCGAACAGCTCCGAACGGAGATCGAGAACGTGACCGGCTTTCACCCGGCACGCCTTCGACGCCTCCGTGATGCGGCGGGGGCGATCGCGACACCCATCGACGCCGACGCGCGCGAACGCATCGACGCCGCCGTCGACATCGAGCGGGCCCTTCGGAACCGGACCGATTCACACGTCTCCGACGTCGCGCTCGTTCGACGGGCGATCGGATTGCTTCGAGAAACGGATGGTGTGGCCTGGCGGAGCGCGTTCCCCGACGTGACGTGCGTCTCGTTCGTCGGCGTGAGTAGCGTGTCGGCGGTGTATGCCGATCTGCTACACGTGCTGTTGGAGCGGTCCTCCGTCGACGTACACCTCCATCTCCGTCGCGGCACCGGGCCGTACCTCGCCCGGCGACTGCCGGATCTGTTCGACGTCGATGCGCCCGGAGCGGTGGTGTTCGAGCCGTGACGTCGACCGATCGCCTCGCCCTGACGGACCCACTTCCCGGCGTCGACGTCCCCGCCGTGGAGTTGGTGACGACGACGCGAAGGGCGGAAGCCCGAAGCGCGATGGCCACCGTGGCCGCCCTCCGGGATGCGGGCGTCGGCGTGCGTGACGTCGCCGTCGTCGCACGCGATCTCGACGAGTACGAGGAACCGCTGTACCGCGCCGCGGTACAGTACGGCGTCACACCCGTCTTCTGGACCCAGCTGCGTGTGACGCGAACCACGCCGTTCGCACTCCTCGAAGCCGTGTGTGAGGTCCTCGCCGCAACCGACCTCGACGCGGAGGCGCTCTGTCGCCCGCTCGAACACGGATGGTGTCCGCCGGACATCCCCCACCCGGCTTCGGCCGCGGACTCGGACGAGATCCGGGCCGACTCGAGCACGGCGTGGCCGCTCGATCCGCGGACGATCCGGGACGGGATCGCGGCGCTTCCGGACGGACGGCGGACGATCGACGAGTGGGCCGAGACGCTCTTGGAGACGCCCTCCGTCGACGCCCGGATCCGGACGTACGTCGAGTGGGTACGGTCGTGTCCGGACCCGTCGCCGGACGCCGTCGGGGCCGTGTTCGGAGACGTCGTCGATGCCTCCGAGCGGGCGGGGCTTCCCGCCACGAAGGCGCGTGATTCGCCGGCGCTCATCGAGACGGAGCGTGACGCCCGTGCCGTGGTCCGCCTCAAAGCGCTCGTTCGGCAGCTCCCGTATAAATACGCGGACCGGATCGCGGAGGGGACGCTCACGCAGTCGTGGGACGACGTCGCGGACCTCGCCCGGCTGATCGCCACGCAGCGTCCCGGGCGGCGAGAACACTCGAACGCGCGTGCCGTCGACGTGCTCGAGGCGAACGACGTCTGGCTGCTCGACGTTCCGTACGTGGTCGTGGTCGGCCTCGTCGACGGCGAGTGGCCGCGGACGAGCGAGAGCCCGGTCCCGCCGGAGCTACAGGAAGTGGTTCTTGCGGGCGCCGAGGGCACGAGCACGCTCGCCCCGCGCACCGCCTGGACGGACGGACGCGACTGCGACCAGTTCGACGACGCCTGCCGGGCAGCCAGCCGTGGGCTGGTCCTGACGCGACACACCGAGACGATGGACGGCGATCCGCGCCGCCGGTCGCCGCTCCTCGACCAGCTCGACTGTACCGCGGTCGACGACGACGCACTGCGCCGACTGGTGGGTCCGGATCGAAGGCTTCCGGAGCCCCTTCGTGAACTCGTCGCGGATCGAGGGGCGACGGCCGAGAGTCGTCGTGGGGACGGAGGCGATCGATGACCGTGACCCGAAGTGGAGGCGATCGATGACCGACGAGCCGATCCGACTGCGGGGCGCACAGCGCGCGATTCGGGACGCGTACGTCGCCCACGATGCAGGGCTCTTCACGCTCGATTGCGTTCCCGGGTCGGGCAAGTCCGTCGTCGCGTATCACCTCGCCGCCGAGGAGCTTCTCACCCGGTACGTGAACGGGGATCGCACGCCCGAACAGCACGTCGCCGTCGTGTCCTTCACCCGTGGGGAGGCGGCCGACATCGTCCCGGCGATCCGCGATCGTCTCCGGACGATAGTCGACCACGAGCTCGTCCCGGCCGCCGACCGGATCTCGGATCGCGAACTCGAGTACCTGGCGCAGCGGGTGCAACGAGCCCCCTTCGCCGGAACGATCGACGGCATCCTGCGGACCGTTTTCGAGGAGATCGCTCACGCCGTCGGCTTCGAGGGGATGCCCGCGGTCGGATCCGAGGCCCGATTGCGACGGGTGCACGCCGCGTGTTATGAGACGATCCGGCGCGACCCGGCGCTTACGGACCGCCTCTCCAGGTTGGAGGCGGCGTATCCGGTTGACGAGTATCGCGACGGCCTTCCCGACCTGCTGGAAACCGCCGTCGCGTACTGCCGGGACAGGGGGCTCTCCAGCGCCGACATCCGACGCGAGCTGAAACGGACGATCGAGAGCGTGTATCCCGGAGGGCGGCCGGCATCGTGTGACGACGTTCTCGACGCGATCCGCCGATTCGTCGGCGGCGATGTCGATGTAGATCCAGATGTAGATCCAGATGCGGACGTGGATGTCGATGCGGACGAAGTCGCCGCCGGAGAGGTTGATGCGGACGTGGATGGCGTCGATGAGGGTGCTGGCGATGCGGCACCAACGGACGCGGATCGCCGGCACGTCGTCGCGGCCGACGCACGGCTTCACGAGGAGTGGATGGCTCGCGTCGACGACTTCTGCGTCGTGCTGTCAGCGTACCGCGACGCGTATCGTGAGGCGATCCGGGATCGAGGTGTGGTGTCGCACACGGACGTGGCAGCCCTGATCGACGCGTACTTCGAGGGACGGATCGGGGATGAGGACGACGAGCATCGGGTCCGGGTTCGTGAGCGGTACCGAACGCGGATGCGGAGCCTGATCATCGACGAGGCACAGGACGTGTCCGCGATCCAGCACGCGGCGCTTGCACACCTCGTGACGCCGGAGACGCGGGTGTTCTGTTCGGGCGACCTGCTGCAGAGCATCTACCGGTGGCGAAACGCCGACCCCGAGCTGTTCGAGTCCGCGATCCGGGACGGCCGATATCTCGGCCTCGAGTGGGGGACGCACGAACACCGGACGGCGACGACGACGTACCGATGTCGTCCCGACGTCGCCGCCGCGATCTCCGCGATCGCCGACCCGGTGCTCACGGACCCGGATCGCGGGGGTCTCGGCGACCTGGACGTGACGTACCCCGGCCTTGACGCGTTCCGGGAGCCGACCGCCGAGACCAACGTCCACATCGCGGCGTTCGATCCGATGCATTCGGATCCGGACTCGTACACGTGGTGTCGCCCGGTCGAGGGGCGCGGCGAGGCCGAGGCGGTCGCGACGCTGATCTCGAAGGGACTCGGCGACGGCACGTTCACGGACGATGACGATGACCCGCTCGACATCGACGTGCTGTTCAGGTGGTCATCGAGGATGGAGGCGTACGAGGAGGCGTTCGACGAGGCGGGGCTCCGCGTGCGGAACGCGAGCCGGAACCTGTTCGCGTGCGACGCCGTCGACGCGGTGCTCGCCGTCTGTGAGTGGCTGATCGCGCCTGCCGATCCGGCACGGACGCGCCGTCTCCTCGCCGAGGATCCGATCGACGAACGGCCGCTTGCCGACGCCGTTGACGCCCACGACGGCGATCTCGACCGCGTGATCGATGCGTGCGATCTCTCGACGGCACAGGGACACCTTCTCGAGGGGCTCGCGACGCTTCGAGGGCGTCGTGACGCCGTCCTCTCCCGACCGGCATCGACGTACGTGGAGGACGTCATCGAGGCGCTGGGGCTCCGGGCGGACCCGGCCGATCTGGCCCCCGATCGTGACGCCGCACAACGGGTTGCGAACCTCGACGCCCTCACGGCGACGATCGCGGAGTGGGAGGCGGACGACCATCTCCCGCCCCGGGAGCTCACGGATCTCGTCGAGCCCTTCCGCGACAGCCCGCGTCTCGGCCCGTCCCAGCCGAGCGTTACCGGCGCCGATCACGACGTCGAATTCCGCACGATCCACGGCGCGAAAGGCGACGAAGCCGACGTCGTCGTGCTCGCCAATCCCGGGTTCGAGATCAGCCGGAACGGCGTCCGATCGAACCGATTCGTGACGCAGGGAACGCGTGCGGCGCTTGCCCCACCGACGAACGTCGACGTCTCGATCGACGTGTCGCTGCCGGGCTACCGAAACGGCATCTACGACCCGTCCGACACCCGGGACCCGGACGTCGGTCTGCGGTGGATGACGGCACGCTGGCGGGATGACGTGGTCGACGTCTCGATCGACGACGCTGGCGCCGACCTGCTCGTCGGGCCCGATCGACTTCGGCGGGTCGCCGCGAACGCCCGCGCCGAGGAGTGGCGATTGCTGTACGTCGCCCTCACGCGCACCAGAGATCACCTCGTCGTACCGCTTCCAGGAACGGTGCCGTACGACCCCCGACCACGCGACCGGTGGCTCGACACGATCCGGCAGCAGCTCGGGTTCACCACGGGACGAACCGAGACGTATACGCTCGACCCCGCGAGTGGAGCCGCGGCTCCGGTCGACATCGGCGTCAACGACGTCGCGCTGGGCGCTCGGTGGACGCCGGACGGAACACCGGACGGAACACCGGACGGAACGCCGACGCGAGCCGACGCCGACGTCGCCGTGACGCCGCCCCGAACGGCGATGTTGGAGCCGTGGCTGCCGCGGTTCCTCCGCCCGAGCACCCTCCATCCGCTGACCGACCGCCCCGACGAGTACGTGATTCCCCATCTGCTCGGCAACGCCCTGCACACGGCGGCGAACGACGTTCCGTCCGACCATCCGCTCCCGTTCGATCGGCTCGGCCCGGGCGACGTCGGCAGATGCCTGCACGACGTGTTGACGACGCTCATCGATCGAAGCGTCTCCGGCACGACGATCCGGGAACGGGACGCGATCGTCCGGGAGATATTCGACGAGACGCTCACCGAGACGGCACCGCACGTCGGCGCGGACGAGCGTGATGCTCTGTTCGCGTTCCTCGACCAGGAGGTGCTCGACGATTTCGTGGCGTCCGATCTCTGGGCCCTGATCCGGGACGCCGAGACGGTCAGGGTCGAGCAGCCGGTCGACGGACTCGCCACGATCGGCGACGTCGAGGTCGAGATCCACGGGACCGCGGACGTCGTCGTCGAGACGCCGGCCGGGGAACGACACGTGGCCGATCTGAAGATCTCGCTGGCGGCGCTGACTCCCGACACGCGCAAACGGTACGAGCTGCAGGTCGCGACGTACGCGTACCTCTTCGAACGACAGTCGAGTGGGCGGGGGGTCCATCGATCGGTCGAAACGTTCGGCCGCGAGCGCGAGACGATCACGTCACCCTGGCCCCCGTCGGTCGTCGAGCACCGACTCTCCAGACTCGATCGGTAGTCGGCCACACGATCGATTGGCGGCGGGGACTAATGACGATTATAAATTAAATACGGCGATACTAAATTGTCATAGCCGAAGATACGATGGGAGTTTCTCCGTAGTGGAACGAACGGCGCCCCCGACAGGCCGATCGCTCGAACGAAGCCGTAGTTGGTATGTACCTCAATCCCCCTCTGTCTAAATAGGATGATACACGTAAGCGTTATCGGTTGCGGGAACATGGGTGGAGCGTTCGTGAAGGGACTCACCCGGACCGGAGCCTACGAAGTGACAGCTATCGATCTCGATCCCGAGGCGCTGGCGTCAGTCGCCGACGACGCGGACAGGACGACCGACGACATCGACGCGGCTCGGGAGGCGGAGATCGTCGTTCTGGCGGTCAAACCAAAGGCAGTCTCCGCAGTGCTCTCGGATCTCGATCTCCGGCCGGACCAGTCGCTCGTCACCATCGCGGCGGGCGTCCCGCGGTCGTTTGTCGCGGCCGAGACGGACGCGACGGTCGTCCGGATTATGCCGAATCTGGCGGCGGAGACCGGCGATATGGCCGCCGCAGCCACCCACGAGGGGATCGACGACGACGTCCGGGACCTGCTCGATGCAGTCGGTGAGTTCGTCGAGATAGACGAGGATCTGATGGACGTGGCG
Source organism: Halopenitus sp. POP-27 (assembly GCF_029889855.1). Classification (NCBI taxonomy): domain Archaea; kingdom Methanobacteriati; phylum Methanobacteriota; class Halobacteria; order Halobacteriales; family Haloferacaceae; genus Halopenitus; species Halopenitus sp. POP-27. The sequence goes on from NZ_JARANU010000015.1 coordinate 59,511, forward strand.
ACGGCAGTCAACGGCAGCGGCCCGGCCTTCGTCTTCTACCTCATCGACGCGATGAAGGAGGCCGGCGTCAACGGCGGCCTTGATCCCGAGCAGGCCGAGACGCTGGCCGCCCAGACGTTCAAAGGCGCGGCCGAGACGGTCCTCCGGGACGACCGAAGCGTCTCGGAACTCATCGACGCCGTCTGCTCGCCCAACGGGACGACCATCGAGGGGATGGAGGTGCTATGGGACAGCGACGCCGATGCGGCGGTCGTCGACGCCGTCGAAGCGGCCGAGAAGCGGTCCCACGAACTCGCCGAGGAGTTCGGCGATGAGTGATCAGTCGGTGATCGAGCCCATCGACGAAGAGACCGTCGAGCAGGCACGCGATCAGGCCGCCGCCGCCCAGCGCGTGATCGTTAAGGCGGGAACGAACTCCCTGACTGACGCGGACTCCCAACTCGATCGCGTGAAACTCGACAAACTCGTCAGCGACATCATGGCCCTCCGGGAGCGTGGGAAGGACGTCCTGTTGGTCTCGTCCGGCGCAGTCGGTGCCGGCAAAGGGCTGATCGACGAGGTGACCGAGACGGTCGAGGAGAGCCAGGCGCTGTCGACCGTCGGACAGAGCCACCTGATGCGCCACTACACACAGAGTTTCGACCGCTACGACCAGACGGTCGCACAAATTCTACTGACCGAGCACGATCTGGCCAACCCCGAGCGGTTCACGAACGTTCGTAACACCATCGAGACGCTGTTCGACTGGGGAATCGTACCGATCATCAACGAGAATGACGCGATCGCGACCGAGGAGATCCAGATCGGCGACAACGACATGCTCTCGGCATCGGTCGCTATCGGCGTCGACGTCGATCTGCTGGTGACCCTGACCGACGTCGGCGGCGTCTACACCGGCAATCCGAAGGACGACGACGATGCGGAACTGATCGAGGCAGTCGGCACGAACTACGACGCCGTCCAGTCGTTCGTCGACGACAGCACGACCGACGAATTCGGCGGCATCCTGACCAAAGTCGAGGGCGCACGCGACGTGAGCGAGCACGGCACGCCCGCGATCATCGCGAACTCGGCGGACCGGGACGTGCTGGAACGGATCGCTACTGCCAAACCGGTGGGAACGCTATTCATCCCGATAACCGGAGCCACAGATGACTGAGTACGACACGGAATCCCAGGTAACCGACGCACAGCACGCCGCGCTGCAGTTGGCAAACGTCGACGAAGCGACGCGCAACGCGGCGCTCGAATCGGTCGCTGACGCCATCCGCGGCCACGAGACGGAGATCCGCGAGGCCAACGCGACCGACGTGGAGGAGGCGGAGGCCATGCTCAAACGGGGCGAGTACACCCAGGCGCTCGTCGACCGGCTGAAACTCGACGACGCGAAACTGGAGAGCATCGCCGAGATGGTCGAGAGCGTCGCGGAACGGGACGATCCGCTCGGCGAGACGCTGGAGGCCCGGGAACTGGACGAGGATCTCGAACTGTACAAGGTCGCCGTCCCGATCGGCGTCGTCGGCACCATCTTCGAGTCGCGGCCGGACGCACTGGTCCAGATCGCTGCCCTCGCACTCAAATCCGGCAACGCCGTCATCCTCAAAGGCGGCAGTGAAGCGAGCAAGTCCAACCGCGTCCTCTATGAGATCATCCGCGAGGCGACCGCCGAGCTGCCCGACGGCTGGGTCCAGCTCATCGAAGCTCACGAGGAGGTCGATCGCCTGCTGGAGATGGACGACGAAGTGGATCTGCTGATGCCCCGTGGCTCCTCGGAGTTCGTCTCCTACATCCAGAACAACACCCAAATTCCCGTACTGGGCCATACGGAGGGGATCTGCCACGTCTACGTCGACGAGGCCGCCGACCTCGAACGGGCCGAAGAGATCGCCTTCGACGCCAAGGTCCAGTATCCGGCGGTCTGTAACGCCGTCGAGACGCTGCTGGTCAACGAACGCATCGCCGAGACGTTCCTGCCGGCCATGGTCGAGCGCTACGAGGCTGCCGGCGTCGAGCTCCGCGGGGACGAGGCGACTCGCGAGATCGTCGACGTGGGCGAAGCGACCGACGACGACTGGGACAGCGAGTACGGGGACCTCGAACTGTCGATCACGATCGTCTCGGACGTGTACGAGGCCGTCGAACACGTCAACGCCCACGGCTCGAAGCACACCGAGTCGATCGTCACCGAAGACGCCGAGACCGCCGAGCTGTTTATGACCGGCATCGACGCCGCGAGCGTCTTCCACAACGCCTCGACGCGCTTTGCCGACGGCTATCGCTACGGTCTCGGCGCGGAGGTCGGCATCTCGACGGGGAAGATCCACGCTCGTGGCCCGGTCGGGCTGGCGGGATTGACGACCTACAAGTACTACCTCGAGGGCGACGGCCAGCTCGTGGCCACCTACGCGGGTGAAGACGCCACGCCGTTCACTCACGAGGCCTTCGACGGCGAGTGGACGCCCGGCCGACTTGCGAACGAATGACGTCCTCCGCGCCGTAACCGGAGGGGGAGCGAACCCCCCGAAGGCCGTCGATCGTCCCGAAGAACGTCGCGGGAGGAACACGATGGCCTCGATCGACGGGGAGTGGTCCTCGCTCGTCGCGTTTAAATACCGATCCGCACGAGGTTCGGTATGCGCCAGGCACGCATTCTCACGCCGGAGGGACCGGTTTCGGGACGGTACGAGAACGGGACGATACACGCCGACGACGGGGTCTACGAGGTCGGCGTCGACGGACGACTGCTCCCGCCGTGTGAGCCAACGGCCCTCTACTGTGTGGGTCGAAACTACGCGGAGACGATCGACCAGATGGACTACGAGCGGCCGGCGGCGCCGGACTTCTTCATCAAGCCGCCGACGAGCCTGATCGCCCACGGCGAGTCGATCCCCGAGCCCGCGTGGACGGACGAACTCACCTACGCCGGCGAGCTCGTCGCTGTCATCGACGAGCGATGTCGTGCCCTCGATCCTGTCGACGTCCCCGACGTCGTCCGTGGCTACACGATCCTCAACGACGTCGACGCGCTCGACCAGGTCGGACGGACGGCGCGAAAGGCCTTCGACGGGTCCGCGCCGCTGGGCCCGTGGATCGAGACCGACCTCGATGACCCGACCGACGTCGAGATGGAGACGATCGTCGCCGGCGAGCGGCGCCAGTCGGCGACCACGGCGCAGATGCTGTTCGATCCCTTCGAGATCGTCGCCCACCTCTCCGAGCGGTTCACGCTGCGACCGGGCGACTGTATCGCGTTCGGCAGCCCGGCGAACCCCGGCCTGATCGAGTCCGGCGACACGGTCTCGATCACCTACGAGGGCGTCGGCACGCTCGAGAACACCGTCGTCGACGGCGAGTTCCCCTAGCTGGTGGGACTGATCCGGTGGCGGTCTGGTGGGTGATCCGGTGACGGTCTGGTGAGTGGTCCTATACGACCTGGTTCGTGAGATCCGCGCCCGCGTCGAGTCGATCGAGGTTCTCGATCAGGAGGTCCGCACAGCGGTCGAAGTAGTTCGGCGTGTTGCCCGCGTTGTGGGGCGTGATCGTCACGTTGTCGAGATCCCAGAGGGGATGGTCGCTCGGGAGCGGCTCCGGGTCGGTCACGTCGAGCGCCGCGGCGCGGATCTCGCCGTGCTGGAGCGACTCGAGCAAGGCGTCCGTCTCGACGACCTTCCCACGCGCGATGTTGACGAGGATCCCGTGTGTCGGCATCGTCGTCAACAGCTCGTCGTCGACGAGCCCCGCAGTCGTCTCGGTGAGCGGACACGCGAGAACCAGGTGGTCGGCGGCAGCGACGGCGGTGTGGACGTCCTCGAACCCGTACACCTCGTCGGTCGGCCCACCCTTTTCGGGCGTATACCGGACGCCGACGGTGTCAACGCCGAAGGCATCGAGCCGCTCGGCGATCGCGGTGCCGATCGCGCCGAGACCGACGATCGCCACCGTCGATCCGTGCAGTTCGAGGACCGGCTGCGCCTGCCAGACGCCGCGGTCGGCGTTGTCCCACGCCGTCGGGAACTGCCTCGCATGGGCGATCAGACTGCCGATCACGTACTCGGCGATGTTCGGTCCGTGGACGCCCGAGGCGTTCGTGACGGCGACGCCGTGGTCCTCGAACGCCTCGAGGTCGAGGTGGCCCGTCCCGGCGTAGACCCCGGCGAACAGCTCGAGGTTCTCGGCGGCCGCGATCGCCTCACGGTCGAGCTCGAACCCGGTCGCAACGCGGGCCGTTCGCAGCTGTTCGCGTTGCTCGGCGGGCGTTTCCGGATGGCCGATCTCCCAGTCGGGAAGTCGGTTCCGAAGGACCTCGGCATAGTCGGACCCGTCCTGTCCGTGAAGCTTCTGCCGAAGAACGACGACGTCTGGTTCGGACATACGCGTTCGTTCCGCGACCGATCGGATAAGTGTCCGGCTCGCGGCAGCGACTTCGGGCCGGGGGAGGTCGGTCGGTGGAGCGATCGATGGCGCGATCGGTAGAGCGATCGATGGACCGCTCGGGTGGCTGATCGGAAGGCCGATCCGAACGCACCGATGAGTCTCACGTCTCGAACCGACTCCGCTCCTCGTCCACGACGGCGTCGCCGTAGTCGGCAAGCAGCGTCCCGATCGCCGATCCCAACGCACGCAGGCACTGTCGGGTCGACTCGTAGCCGAGATCGTCGGCGACGTCTGCACGAGGATGGCTCTGGAGCACCGTCCGGATCAGCAGCCTGATCTCCCGGTCCGTGAGGTCGTGGGCTCTGCCGCCGCGCCCGTCTCCGTCGCCGTGCGTCTCGCCGTTGCGGTACGTCTCGCCGTCGCCGTCGGTGTCCCCATCCGCGATCGCGTCCCGGTCGAGCAGGGCGGCGAACGCGAGATCGCGGGCCGCGCCCGGCACCACCTCATAGCCGCCGGGGCCGTCCGCGGCCGCGACCAGTGCCCGCCAGTCCCGGTCCGAAAGCGACAGCCACGCGCCGCCGTCGACGGGACACGCCGCGATCGTCGCCGCGGCCACGTCGGGATCGAGGTCGCGAAGGGCGTCCGAGAGCCCGTCCCGCAGTCGATCGCGGAGCGCGGTCGCGTGTCGGTCACGGAGCCGTACGCCCCGGTCGGTGACGGGACGGATCATCACCGCCGAGCGCTCGCCCGAGGCGTCGTTGCGCGTCGTCGAGACGTGGACCGTTCCGTATCCCGCTCGCTGCCAGAACCCGACGAGATCCGGCGTCGCGCCGAAGCTGACGCTGAAGTAGTCGGTTTCGGCGTCCTCGTCCTCGGTGCCGCTGTCACCCCCCGCGAACTCGTCGTGGATCCGATCGAGGAGGTGGCTTCCGAGTCCCCGCCGCCGGAGGGCGGGGTGGGTCGCGATCCGCATCGTACGGAGCCCGACCGGCGTTCCGGCGGCCTCGTCGCGGAGCTGGCTCGTGAGCACGTCGGGGACCATGTTCCCCCGGACGCGGTCACCCTCGTACATCCCCGCCCGTCGGTCCGCTGAGAGCCCGCCCTCCCGAGCGACGAGCGCGACGGCGACCACGTGTCCCCGCGCCGTCAGTGCACGCACCGAGAGGTTCGGCGCGTCGAGCAGTCGCACCAGGTCGTTCGGCTCGGTCCGGTAGTGTGCGAACACGAGCAGCCCGAACGCCTCGGCCAGCAGTCGTTCGTCCGCGAGCAGGTCGTCCGTGGACAACCGCCGATAGGTGACTGCCGGGTTCGACTCGGCGTCCCCGCCTGTGGGGGACCGGTCGGCCCACACGTCGTCGACCGCCTCCGGGACGACCGGGGTGGCATCGAGCAACAGCGCGCGGAACGTCCAGCGCTCGATCGGGTCGTCGCGCGCGTACCGGATCGGCTGGTCGAGTCGGACCTCCCGCACCGTCCGGCCGGTTTCGCTCGCGTCGGCCCGAAGCCGGTCCAGGAACCGAACCGAGAACCCACGTCCAGCGCCCTCGTAGCCGTGGATCGTGGTGCAGAACGCGACCGCCTCGGCCGCGAGAAACGCCTGCAACGTCGCGACCGGGAGCGCCGCGGCCTCGTCGACGATGAGGACGTCGGCGCCCCCGTCGCCGCCGGCACGCTCCGCGGCGACGGTCGGCAAAACGTACTCGACCGACCCGCCGGATCCGGTTTCGATCCGGCGGCCGTCGGTTCCGGGCTCGGATGCGATTCCGGGCTCGGATGCGATTCCGGGCTCGGATGTGGTTCCGAATTCGGATGCGGTTCCGGTGTCGGGAACGGTTCCGACGGCCCGGATCGCGTTCCGCGCCGAGAGCACCTCGCGAACCCGGTCGAAGAGCGCGTCGACGGCGTCCGTCGACGGCGCGGTCACGCGGACGTCGACTCCCTCCAGCGCGAACGCTGCCGCGGCCAACCCCGCCGCGCTCGACTTGCCGCGTCCCCGGTCGGATTCGACGACGACCGCCGCACGGTCGGGGCCGCGAAGCGACTCGAACGCACGGACTGCGCGGACTTGGTCCCGCGTTCGACAGGCCTCGTAGATCGCGTTGGGAAACGCGGCGCCGCCGGGAGCGGCGTGTGTGTCTGGTCCATCCTGTGGGTGCGCTCCGGCTCGCGATCGTGGGTCGGTTTGATTGGGGGGATCGGTTCGATCGGGGGGATCGGTTCGATCCGGACGATCGGTGAGTCCCGGTTTCCGGATGACTGGGCCATCCCCGCCATCGGTCTCGTGGTCCGCTGCGGTCGTCTCGACGATCGCGATCCCCTCGTGGTCTCGGATCGTCGAGACGAGTCGCTCGCGGAACCGGCCGGTGACGTCGTCGATGTCGAACGGCGGGACCGCGAGCCCCTCGTCGAAGCCGTCGCGGATCGCGGGCCAGTCCGCAAGCGATGGCGTCACCAGCACGAGGAGGCCGCCGCCGTCGACGGCGCCGACGACCTGGCCGAGCGCGTTCGGCCGGAACCGGTCGTGACAGTCGAGAATCACCACGTCGCGCGTGGTTCCGAGCAGGTCATCGGCGTGGACCGGCGCCACGCGGTCGAACCGGAACCCCTCACGCGTGGAGACGATGGAGACGTCGAGGCCGGCGTCGTCGGTCGCCGCGGCTCGCGTCCCGTTCCCCGCCAGGTCGTCGTGGTCCGCGAGGGTCGCCCGGTCGGCGGGCACGGCGTGGTCCTCGAGCGCGTCGACGGCGGTGTAGGCAGCGTCGATCCCGGCATCACGGTCGCCGGCGAGCACGAGCCCGCGCCGCTCGTTGCTCCGGATCGCTTCGGCGCGGAGCCGGCGGGCAAGCTCGGCGACGTCCGCGATTTCGGACCCCCCCGTCACCGCGTCGGTGGTCATTGCGTGTCGGTTGGCTCGGCGGCCGTATGTGGCTTTCGAGCCGATGGATCGGCACGATCGCCGGGTGACCCAGTCGGGAGGCTTAACGCGCCGGAGCCCCTTTCCCGTATCATGTCGACCGTCACGCTCGTCGGAACGCGGCTCGCCGACGTCGGCCGGGAGTTCGTCTACCGCGGCGAATCAGCCGACTGCGAGGGCTGTCCCTATCGGGACCAGTGTCTCAACCTCTCGGAGGGGACCCGCTACCGGATCACCGACGTCCGCGAGAACGCGCAGACGCTCGAGTGTGCCGTCCACGACGACGGCGTTCGCGCGGTCGAGGTCGAGCCCGCTTCGGTTCCCGCGACCGTCCTCTCCAAGCAGGCCTACGCCGGCAGCCGCGCCTCGCTGGCCGGTGACTGCCCGCACACCGACTGTCCGAGCCACCAATACTGCGTGCCGGACGGGGTCGAGTTCGAGGAGGAACGAACGATCCAACAGGTGCTCGGCGAGCCGCCACACGACTACTGTATGCTTGACCGCGATCTGACGCTCGTCGAGTTCGCGCCCGAGGAGTGAGGAATGACCGACGAAGCGGCGACGACGGATGCGGACATCGGCGACCGAACCGGATCGTGGCTGACGCCGAGCCGCTTCGTCTGGCTCGCGCTGATCGCGGTGGCATTGATCGTCGTCTCGTTCGTTATCCGCGGTCTGAGCCGGCTCGTCGTCGGCTACGACGTCGCGATGGGCCTCTCGGCGCCGTTCCTCCTCGCCGGCGGGCTACTCGTGGTCGGGCTCACTCTCCGCGGGCTGCTCGATCTGCTCGGGATCGCACCGATCGACGGCTGACCGCGGGATCGCACCGATCGACGGCTGACCGCGGGATCGCACCGATCGACGGCGCGTCGTTCAGTCGGCCGCCGACGCCGTCGACAGGTACTTCTCGTTGAACTCGTACTCGCCGTCCTCGCCCTCGATCAGGTATTCGCCGTAGTAGGGCACCCGGTTCGCGACGACCGCCTCGAACGTTTCGGCGATCTCCTCGCGAGTCATCTCGCCCATCGACCGGAGGTCGTCGTTCCGGTTGAGACAGCCCTTGAGGTACCCCTCGTGGGTGACACGGACGCGACCGCAGTTGGCACAGAACGTCTCGTTCTCGACGGGGTCGACGATCTCGACCATCCCGACGCCGTCGGCGTCCGGGTGGTCCGAGTCCACGGCGTCGTCCGCGAGATTGACCTCGGGTGCGGTCCCGTCGTCGCTGATGAAATAGCGCTTGCGGTCGTGCATCTCGCGGTGCTCGACGCGGTCGGCGATGTCGGCCAACCAGTCGTGGACGCGGTCGATGTCGATGTTCCACTCCGGCTTGCCGGTCAGCTCGGGCATGTACTCGATGAGCTGGAGCTGGAGTCCGTCGTTTTTCGCGACGTGGTCGACCATTCCCTCGACGTAGCTGGCCGTGTGCTCGAAGACGACCATGTTGAGCTTCACCGGCGCGAGTCCGGCATCGAGGGCCGCCTCGACGCCCTCGATCACGCGCTCGTAGGCGCCGGATTCGGTGATCGCCGCGAACTCCTCCGGATCGAGGGCGTCCTGGGAGACGTTGACCCGATCGAGGCCGGCCGCGTTCAGGTCCTCGGCACGACCCGGCAGGAACGTCCCGTTCGTCGTCATCGAGACCTCCATCGAGTCGGGCGTCCGGCGGATGATCTCCTCGAGGTCCTCCCGGAGCATCGGCTCGCCGCCGGTGAACTTCACCGAGTCGACGCCGTATCCCTCCACGACCTCCAGGAACCGGACGATCTCGTCGGCACTCATCTCGTTCTCGCTCGGTTCCATCGGTCCGCGCGTGTCGCCGAGGCCCTCGTTGTGGCAGTAGACGCAGTCGAAGTTACACCGGTCCGTCAACGAGATCCGGACGCCGGTGACCTCCCGTCCGAAATCGTCCGAGAGCGGTTCGTCCATACACGATCGGTGCCGCTATACGTGCTTAAATATCGGGGTCGAAACCGCAGTTCAGTAACCGTTCGTGGTTACACCGGCTTCTCACTTCGAGCCGCCGTTCGCGTCGCCGTCGCCATCCGCGCCACCAGCTGCGTCACCGTCCGCGCCACCAGCCGCGTCGCCAGCCGCCTCCACCGGAACGTCGAGTCGAAGGCCGTCACGGGCGGTTTCGACCGCGCCGTCGAACCCGGCCGCGGCGACGGCGGCGGTCATCTCGTCCTCGTGGCCGCGCGTCTGCGGATAGAGATGTGTGAGATAGAGTCGGCCGACGTCGACGTCGGCGAGCGTCTCCCCGAGCCGGGTCGGCGTCGGGTGGTTCGAGGTCTCGTCGTCGACGTCGTCGGTGAACGAGCAGTCGTGGAGGAGGACCGTGGCGCCGTCGGCGAAGCGTGCGACCCCGGCGAACGCCTCCGTATCGCCCGAGAACACCACCGGGCCGTTCCGAGCGGTAACCGCGGAGTCGGTCGGCGCGAACCGGTACGCGTGGCCGGGCATCGAGTGGCGGGTTTCGGTTGCGGCCACGTCGAACCCGCCGGCCGAGAACTCGCCGTCGGCGGTCACCTCCCGAACCCCCAGGTCGACGCGCCCGTCGAGGTAGTCGTGGACGTCGAGGAGTCCGTCGAGCAGCGACTTCGTGCCCGGCGGGCCGAGGACCTCGAGGTGGTCCTCGCCGGCGAGCCAGCGCGCCTTGAGCAGCGCGAGCAGGTCCGAGACGTGATCGAGGTGGTGGTGTGTCAACAGGACGGTTCCGACGCCCTCGTACCCGACGTCGGTTCCCGCGAGCCGCCCGAGGACGCCGCTTCCGCAGTCCACGAGCAGCGCCCGGTCACCGGTCTCCAGGAGGAGTCCCGTCTGTGCGCGGTCGGGGACCGCCATCGCGCTTCCGGACCCGAGCACCGTCAGCCGCATCGATCGCGATGAGTCGCCCATACGTCCCGTCTCGGTCGTCGACGGCAAAAGCCCTGCATCTGCTGACGGTGATCGGCCCGTGACGGCGGGCGGCGGGGCGGTCGGCCGGTAGACGGTCCGATGGTCCGCGAGGCGGCGGCCGTGGTCGGTCGTCGGTCGCGGTTGCCACGGCCGATAGCCGGTCGAATATGTTCGCGAACAGGCCGAGGTGACGCGGTCCCGTTCGTCGATCTATGAGCGTCGTTCCCGGAACGGTGGACACCGAGCAGCAGCCACCGATGACGGTGCCGCTGCGACACTTCCTGGTCGCGTTGGGATTCCTGCTCGCCGGCGGCGTCGTCGGGGGTGTTTTGGTTCTTGGGGGGATCGGGCCCATCACGGCGCCCGGCTGGTCGTCGCTTGCACACGTCCACCTCCTGCTTGCGGGATGGGTCTGCGTGACGATTATGGGCGCGATGACGCAGTTCGTGCCGGTCTGGTCCGGGGTCGAGATCCACTCGCGGCGGCTCGCGACCCGGCAGCTACAGCTCGTCACGGTCGGTCTCGTGGGGTTCGTGGGCGGGCTGCTGGCCGGACGGCTGGCGCTCGTTCCCGTCTTCGGAGCGCTGATGGTCGTCGGGTTCTGGGTCTTCGCGTACAACATCGCCGCGACGATCCGGGCCGTCGGCCCGCTCGCGACGCTCGATGTGACCGAGCGAAACTTCCTGATCGCGGTCGGGTTCTTCCTCCTGTTGACGGCGGCGGGGCTCGTGTTGGCGGTCGATCTCGTCGTCCCGATCCTCCGCGCGACGCCGATCGACCGGGCCGACCTGGTCGGGGCACACGCGACCCTCGCGGTCTTCGGCGCGATACTCACGACCGTCTTCGGCGCGCTCTTCCAGCTCGCGACGATGTTCACCCAGACCGACCTCCACGGGATCGACCATCCCCTGCGGCGGATCGTGTCGGTGGGATACCCCGCCGGCGTGGTCGCGCTCGCGGGCGGGCGGCTCCTCGGCCCGGACATCGCGGGTGGGCGGCTCCTCGGCGTCGGCGGCGGCGGGCTCGTGATCGCCGGCGTGCTCGCGATGAGCGTGATCCTCGCCCGACGGCTGTTCGAGGCCCAGGTCCCCTGGACGCCGATGCTCTCGCGGTACGCCGTGCTCGCGCCGGCGATGGCGCTGTGGGCGCTGCTCACGCTGCCGCGGTGGCTGCGGGCGCCGCTTGCGGCCGAGACGCGGTTCGGCGCGCCGGGAACGGCCCACCTCCTCGGGCTGGGCGTGATCGGGTTCGTCGTGCTCGGGACCGTCTATCACGTCGTCCCCTTCATCGTCTGGGTGCACCGCTACAGCGACCGGCTCGGCTTCGAGGACGTCCCGATGATCGACGACCTCTACAGCGACCGGCTGGCTCGGATCGACTTCGCGTGCTTCCTCGCCGGCACGCTGCTGCTCGTCGTCTCGGACCTGCTCACTACCCTCTCCGAGTCGGCGCTCGGGGGCGTGCTCGGGAGCGGCGTCGACGTCGCTCGCCTCATCACGACCGGTGCCGGCCTGGGCGGCGCGGCGATCCTCGTCGGCGTCGTCGTGTTCTGTCTCAACGTCGTGTCCGTGTTGCGCACCCACAGTCCGCACTCGGTCCGGGCGATCCTGTTCGGGACGCGTCGGTCGGAGGGGTGACCTCACCCTCAGAAGGGTGCTTCGGAGTTGCCGGCCGAGCCACGGCTCGGCTGTTCCTGTCGTTTCGATCGTTCCATCGGGTTCGAACCGATCTCGTCGGCCGCCTCGGGGACCACGGTTTCGTCGCCCGTCTCGAGGTATCGCTCCTCGAGCTCGGCCAGTTGGTCGTTGATCGCCTCGCTCTGGTGGTGCATCCGGTCGGCGCGCACGCGAACGAGGTCGTAGTCGTGTCGATCGCGCAGCCCGTTCCAGGCGCGGAACGAGCCCATCGTCAGGGTATGCGTCTGTGGACAGAACGGCGTCGTCGGGGTGAACTCCGCCCGGAGGACGTCGGGATCGTCGGCCTCCTCGGCGTACCGGTAGCCCGCGCCCGTATGGCGGGTATCGAGGTTCAACCGCGCGAGGTTGTAGTTGAAGGTCATGTCGTAGACTTTCCGCTCCTCGAAGCAGTCGTGGGTGATCCGATGGAACGCGACGTGCTCGTCGCCGGTCAACACGTCGTGTCCCTGGAGGAACGTCCCGGGTTTCGGGACGTGGTCCGGGACGAACGCGTCCTCGTCGTCGAAGAGGTCGTCGTCATCGCCGCCGAACGGTGAGGGGAAGCCGGCCATACGCGTCGATCGGGGCGCGTCGGGCCTATGGCTGCTCCCGGATATGTTCGCCCGGACCGCCGTCGTCGAGAGTGGCGTCGGCGTGGCGACGGCGTGGCGTCCGTTCGGGCCGACTCGCGTCAGTCGTCGATCCGCGAGAGCGCGATCTCCCGGGCCGTGTCAGCCTCGGTCGGCCGGTCCGCGGTCACCTCGATCGACGCGACCCACTTGACGCTGCGCCAGCAGTCGGCGTCCTCGCCGGGCGGGACCAGCCGCGCGGGACCGCCGTGTTCGACCGGAAGCGGGTCGCCGTCGAGTTCGAGCGCGAGGACCGCCTCGGTCAACCGGTCGATCGGGAACGCGCAGGCGTATTCCCCGTCCATCGCGCGGACGAGCGCGTGGTCTGCGCCGTCGACGCCGCCGACGGTCGCCTCCAGGAGTCGGTCCACTCGAACGCCGCGCCAGGTTAGATCGGTCGCGGTCCAGCCCTCGAGACACGAGAAGTCGCCGGTGAAGGTTTCCTGAGGGAGACCCGTCAGGTCATCGTGTGTGAGGAGTACGGACTCTCCGGCGTCCGCCGGCGTCGTGATCCGGAGCGTCCACTCCGCGGTCGGATCGACGGATTCCGCCTCTGACCCGCCGACTGCTTCGAGGACTGCGTCGGGAACGGGATGCGACACGAGGTCGGCGCTCGCGTCGTCCTCGGGTGGTGTCTCGGTCATGGTGGGTCGATCGATGTCTCGTTCCGGTGGTCTATGCGTGGTTGGCGCCGGCAGGAACCTGCACGCGGACGACGTGTCCGCCACAGCCACACTGTTCGACGTGCTCCCACGCGAGGTCCGTCCCGTCGAAGGCCGCCTCGAGCTCGTCGAAGAGGTACTCGGCAGGGTGGCCGTGGTCGCCGTGCGTGACGAGGTTGACGTGGTTGCCGGCCGCGGTGTGTTCGATCGCGTCGAGCGCCTGGTCGACGACGAGGTCCCGGGAGTCCGCGTGTTCGGCCCGTTCGAGGTTGGCCGACCAGGAGTTGTGGTGGACGTGGTCGGTTACGGGAACCGCGTCGTGATCGTGGTCGTGGTCCGTCTCATGGTCGTGGTCGTGATCGACGTCGTGAGTGGTGTTCGTCATTCACCTCGAAATCGGGGCTATGAACGGATAAACTCCGAGCCGAACACGTTCGTTACGTCTCCTGCACTCCCTGCGTCTCCAGCCAGTCGAACTGCGCGTTCAGTTCCCGGCGCCGTTGCCGTTTGATGACCGTCGCGTCGAGGACGTCGCCGACGATCGCCACGTCGAGCGCGAACTCGGTTGTCGCCGTGACCTCGGTACCGGCGTCGGTCGGCGTGACCGTGTAGGTCGTCGTCATTGCCTCGAAGATCCCCTCACGCTGCACGTACTCGAAGACGTACGGGGGATCGTCGTCGGCCACGCCGTCCCCCAACCCGTCCGTCCGTTCGAGCGTCAACTCGATCGTCGCGATCCCGACCCGGTTGGCCACCGCGATCCGGTCCCCGTCGACCGACACCTCGTCGAACCCCGCCGCAGCCATAAACGGCTCGACGTCGGTCATCGCGTCCGCGATCGACGCCGGATCCGCGTCGAACGACCGCGTGAGCGTGACTGATCGCATCGTTCGTGGGTCCGGCGTGCAGACGGAAGGAACTGTGGGATCGATCGCTGTTTCTCCACCCTGACCGAACACTTTCGGGGAAACCGGGAGGGCAATCGGGCACCGATCGGCGTGTATGGAGGCACAGACCGCGCTCTCGACGACGGACGCGCCGACCGATCGGCCGGTGGAGACGCTGGACGCACGCGATCTCCCCCCGCCACGACCCCTGAAGGACACCCTCGAACGGCTCGTGGCGATCGACGACGACGTCGTCCTGGTTCAGTACAACGACCGCGCGCCCCAACACCTCTACCCGAAGCTCGAGGACCGCGGCTACCGGTACGAGACGATCGACGCGGCCGAGGCTGGCGGCTCGATACGGGTGGACGGCCAGGAGGTCGACGATGTCGACGACGTCGTCGTCACCGCCATCTGGCGCGAGTGAGCGAGTCGAACGACGGCCGATCCGAACGTGTTCGTGCGTGCATTCAGGGTGGTCCGTCGTTTAGGGGTACCTAAATGGTTTCAGTATCACTCACCCTGTCGGTTCCCGAACGCGTCTGGATCGGCGAGCTCTCCCGAGAGGTCCCCGAGGCGACGGTTCGTGTGCGGTCGGCGCAATCGTGTGACGGCGTCGGCGTCGGGTTCGTCGAGATCCTGGCTCCCGAACCCGATCGCGTTCTCGACCGAATGCGGGCGTACGACGCCGTCCACGAGCTCGAGATCTTCCAGCGTGGCACCGACCGTGCACTCGTCCAGTTCGAGACCGACGAGCCGCTGCTGTTGCGCATCCTCGACCGGACCGGCGTCCCGGTCGAGATGCCCTTCGAGATCGTCGACGGCGAGGTCGACTGGGAGCTGACGACGACCAGAAACCGGCTCTCCTCGCTCGCCGACGAGTTGGACCGGTCGGAGGTGCGGTTCATCGTCGAACACGTCTGGGACAGTCCCCGATTCGATCGCGTGCTGACGGACCGGCAAAGCGAGGTCGTCGAGACGGCGATCGATCTGGGCTACTACGACTCGCCGCGAGGATGTACCCAGGGTGAACTCGCCGACGAACTCGAGCTCGCGAAGTCGACGTGCTGTGAGATCCTCCACCGCGCCGAGGAGCGGATCGTCAAGGAGTTCGAGGGCGGCGACCGTCCGGCGTTCACGAAGCCGACGCCGGCGTAAGCCGGGGCGGTCCGCCGTGTGCCTGAGCGGTCGGATCCGCTCACCGGAACATTCTCGTGTCGACCTTTATACGACCGGAGGCCCTACGTCGAGGTGATGGTTTCGACAGGAGACTCCGCACCGCGTTTCACCGCGACGATCGGCACGAGCGACCACGAACCGTTCGCGCTCGATGACGTCCTCGGGGACGGCCCGGTCGTGCTGGCGTTCTTCCCGGGCGCGTTCACGCCCCCGTGTACGAACGAGATGATCGCCTTCCAGGAGCGGCTCGACGACTTCGAGGACGCCGGCGCGACCGTCCTCGGCCTCAGCGCCGATTCGCCGTTCTCGCTCGGAGCCTTCCGCGAGGAACACGGCATCGAGTTCGACCTCGTGAGCGATATGGCCGGCGACGCGATCGATGCCTACGGCCTGACGATCGACATCGCGGATCTCGGCCTGCACGGGATCGCGAACCGGGCCGTCTACGTCCTCGACGCCGACGGCACGGTCGTCTACGACTGGGTCGCCGACGATCCGACGAACGAGCCCGACTACGGGGCGGTTCTCGACGCCGTCGAGTCGGCCTGACCCCGCGACTGCGACACGTCGCCGATCGGGTTTTCACTCGGTATGAGGTGTGTGGTCCGATGACCGTTGCGCCTCAGTGGACGCGTCGAAGTGTGATCCGGAAGCGTGTGCCGCGTGGGTCGTGTGGGATCGTCAACCGCTCTTCGTCAATAGATGTGTGTTAGTGATCGCGTGCGCGACGGGCGCGAAGCACGACCGTGAGCGCCGCCAGGGCGGCGACGGCGGCGCCAATGCCGAATCCGGGAACCGAACCGGCGGTGGCGTCATCGTCGGTCGCCTCGTCGGCCGTCGTGTCGGCGTCCGAGCCGTCGGTCGGTTCGAGGACCATCTCGAACCCCTCGAGGTTGGTGCCGCCGTCCCAGACGTAGGTCCCGTTCTCGACGGTGCTTGCGCCGGGCGTCACGGCGGTCGTCGCGTATCCGTCGGGGCTCGTCACGACGAACTGGTGGTCGGTCGTGAAGCCGCTCGCGAACGGCTCGGTGAGCGTCAACGTCCCCTCGTCCGTCGCGGCGAGCCCGGTCCAGCGGACCGACAGGGCCGCGACGCCGGTTCCGTTCGTGTCGGCGTCGGTCGTGTCCGCGTCAGTACCCGACGCCGTAGTGATATCGATCGACGCCTCGTCTACCGACTGGTCGCGCTCGACCGTTGCGGCCGTGTCGTTCGCGACCGACCGCATCCGTGAGGCGAACCGGTCACGGAGGTCGGCCCGTGCCGTCGAGTCGTTTCGAAGCGATGCGAACGCGGATCGTTCGGCGTCGTCATCGAGATCGTACGTCAGACGCAGGGTCACCGTCGCGTCCCCATCGTCCTCGAGATCGACGATGAATGCCGACTCGGCCTCGGTGTGGTCGGCGGCCGCGGCAGGTCCGGATGCTCCGACGAAGAGGCTACAGACGACGAGGAGCGTGAGGATCCCCCCACGGAGGCGCGTTCGGGAGCCGGATGTGGCTGTCCACGTATCCGTCATCGGTTGCTACCGGCACTCCCTGCTTGGGAGGAGCCACCCTGAGAGGAACCGCCTTGTCCCGCGTTTCCGCCGGAGCCGCCGTTCGTGGAGTCGTCTCCGTCGGCGTCAGCGTCAGCGTCGGTGTCGGCGTCGGCGGACCCGTCAGCGTCGTCTTCCGTGCTTGCGGATCCGTCGTCAGTTTCCGTGTCATCCGTTTCCGAGTCATCGGTCTCGGTGTCCTCGGGCTGTTCGGTTACGCTCTGGTCGTCGTCGCGATCGGGACCGCCGGCCTGTCCGGCGTCGTCGGGACGACCGGCATCATCGGGTCCGCCCGCATCGTCCGGGCCACCGGTGTCGGCGTCCGGACCGACGTCATCGCGATCGGGGCCGACGTCGGCATCGTCAGGACCGCCCGCGTGTGCCGGCCGGCCCACGTCCTCGGGCGGTCCGGCGATGTCACCGGCGACGGCCGAGGCGTTGCCGCGGAGCTGGCTCGCGTTCCGGCGGAGCTCCTCGATCGCGGACGCGTTGACGCCGTGTTCCTCGAGGTGGTCGGCCGGGAGTCCCGAGGCTACCTCGGCGGTCTGGTTCGACGTTCGTTCAAGCGTTCGTAGCTCGGCGGCGATCCGGGCCGTTCGCGACCGGTACTCGCCCGTCGAGATCGTGCCGTTCTCGTACTGTGCCTCGAGTTCCGCCCGTCGCGTCTCGAGCGCGTCGATGCGTTCGGACGCGTTCTCGTACTCCGATGCGACGAGGTCCGCCTTCGAACCGTTCGAGACCGCGCTGGCGATGCGGAGACCGAGTGCTCGTTGCTCGACCTCACCGTCGATTTCGGCTTCCTGCACGCCGACGACGCCCGAGAGTCGTGCGCCCGGACTCACGTCGTCCTCGTCCGACTCGTTGTCGTCGGTGGTGTTCGTGTCGTCGGTGGTGTTGGTATCGTCGGTGGTGTTGGTATCGTCAGTCGTGTTCGTGTCCGTTTCCACCTGCGTTCGATCGTCGTCGTCGAGCGGTGCGTCGATCGCGTTCGCGTTCGAGCTCGCGTCGCCCTCGATGCCGGCCGCTGCCGCGGGAGCAGCCCCCACGACCGAGACGACGAGGACGATCGCGATCAGCAGTGTTGCGGGTCGGTTCATTGCGTTCGATGGATGGTCGGGGAAGGGTATATAAATCGGCGACCGTCGCTCCGGTTTCGCTCCGGTTTGTCGACGATTAAGTCCGATTAAATCGGTTTAATCGGGGGCGGGAACGAGGATCGCCCCGATGAACAGACTCCGGTTGTGAGCCGATGGTGTGTGGTTGGGACCGCGCGCTCGCGACGACCGAGGACCATCCGATCGATATGCCTATCCAGTTACCGGGCGTATCGGCGGTGATGAGGCCCACGAATGAGTACGAGACCGAGCGCGAACGGGATCTCGAGCGCACGGTCGAGCAGATGGAGTTCGCCCTCGAGGCGACGAACTCGACGACGTGGGTATGGGACGTCGACGACGATGTACTGACGTATTACCCCTCAGCACGGGCGATCTACGACCGACCGAACGAGAACCGTGCCGACTTCCTCGCTGCCGTCCATCCGGCCGACCGGAACGCGGTCGCGGACGCGATCGAGACCGCCCTGACCGAGACGGGCACGTACGCCGCGGAGTTCCGGCTTGCGGCCGACGAAGACCGCTGGATCGCCGACGAAGGCGAGGTGAGGTACGACGACGATGGGGCTCCCGACCGGATGATCGGCGTCGCCTGTGACGTTTCGGAGCGCAAACGGCGGGAACGACGGGTCAAAGCGCAGGCCGACCGGCTCGAGGAGTTCGCCAGCATCGTCAGCCACGACCTCCGGAACCCGCTGTCGATCATCGATGGATCCCTCGGGCTGGCCGCCGAGACCGGCGATCAGGTCCATTTCGACCGGTGTGAACGGGCCGTGACGCGGATGGAGGACCTCATCGACGACCTGCTGACGGTCGCCCGTGAGGGGCATTCCGCCGTCGACGTGCAGTCGGTGAGTCTGGCCGAGGCCGCCGTGAACAGCTGGGGGATGATCGAGACCGAGGACGCCGAGGTACGCGTGGAGACCGCACGCCGGATCCGCGCCGACCCGGTGAAGCTCCGACAGCTCCTCGAGAACCTCTTTGCGAATGCCGTTGAGCACGGCTCAACGAACCCTCCCTCGCACGCTCGCGAGGACGCCGTCGAACACGGTTCGACGAGCTCCCGCCCGCAGGCTCACCGGGACCCGATCGAGCACCAGGGTGACGGCGTCACCGTCACCGTTGGAGATCTTCCCGACGGGGAGGGCTTCTTCGTGGCCGACGACGGTCCCGGGATCCCGGCGTCAGAACGCGACGCCGTTACCGAGTGGGCGTACACGACTGACGCCGACGGCATCGGCTTCGGGCTCGCGATCGTCTCGGAGATCGTCGACGCCCACGGGTGGACGCTCGGAATAACCGACGGCGCCGACGGGGGCGCCCGCTTCGAGATCGGTGACGTGACGATCGAGTCCTGACGACGACGTGACGATCGAGTTCTGACCGGCGGCCTGGTGCGTCGGATCGTGTCGCGAGGCCACGTTGAGTGTCCGGGTACGTGGACCGCGAGGGGCGTTTATATAGTATGGTACCTACATGTTCGATCGCCGTCGCCAAAATATTGGAACTCCAGTACTCTTTGAAGTATATACTCCACATATGCTCAAACAGAGGGAACCCCAATGTCCCAATCACACAGTATCCCACGGCGGACGTTCATGAAGGCGGCCGGTGCCGGTGCAGCGGTGTTGACCGCGGGCTGTCTCGGTGCACCCCGTGCGGATGCGGGGGCCCAGGCCCAAACGCCGACGGAGGGCGACGCGGGTGGGCTCGACCCAGCGAAATCGGTCGACCTCGACCGGATCGCGGCGGACCCGACCGACGTTCCCGACCCGGTCGACTGGAGCGAGCCGCGCCACCACGAGTTCGAGCTGGAGACGACCGAGCGCGTCGCCGAGATCGAGCCCGGCGTCACGTTCGACTACATGACGTTCAACGACCGCGTCCCCGGACCGATGATCCGCGTGCGCCGCGGCGACACCGTGACGCTACGGTTGACGAGCGACGAGGGGAACAGCCTCCCGCACAACATCGACTTCCACGCGGTCTACGGGCCGGGCGGCGGCGCCGACGACACGACGATCGCTCCGGGAGAAAGCGCCGAGATCCAGTTCAAGGCGACCTACCCCGGCGTGTTCATCTACCACTGTGCGGTCCCGAACATGGACCACCACATCAGCGCCGGGATGTTCGGCGCGATCCTCGTCGAGCCCGAGGACGGCCTGCCGGAGGTCGACCGCGAGCTCTACTTCGGCCAGCACGAGCTCTACACGACCGGCGAAACGGGTGAGAAGGGCCACCACGCGTTCGATATGGACGCGATGGCCGACGAGGAGCCCACCTACGTCTGCCTCAACGGCGAGGCGTACGCCTTCACCGGCGACGGCTACGGGCCGGTGACCGTTCAAAAGGGCGAGCGTGTCCGGATCTTCCACTCCGTGGGCGGTCCGAACCTGATGAGCTCCTGGCACGGGATCGGGAACGTCTGGGAGACGTTCTACCGCGACGGCGACCTGGTCTCCGATCCCGACCGATACGTCGAGACGGCTCCGGTCGCACCCGGGACGGTCGCAGCGGCCGAGATCGACACGCCGGTTCCCGGTCCGATCAAGCTGGTCGACCACGCGCTCTCGCGGGTCGCTCGCAAGGGGATGCTCGGAGTTATCCAGGTCGAGGGCGAGGAGGAGCCCGAGATCTTCAACCCCGACCCGTAACCCGGGGGTCTGACCACACGTGAGGTGGTCCGTCCCGTATCGTGCCGAATTTCCGGATCGACAGCTCCGAACGATCGCTTTTTCGACGACTCACCGTCCACCCGATCGCTCAAACGCCCCTTTGTCCTTCTGCAACACGTATTAGCCGGGGGAAGGATCGTCAACCGTGAACAGACGCACGTACGTGACCGCCGCGGCCGGGCTCTCGGCGCTTGCAGCGACGAGCGGGTGCCTCGATCGAGTTCCGGGCATCGGCGGCGGTAGTGACGGTGCTGGTGGTGGTGACGGCGGATTCGGGGCTGGAACGGGGACGGGCGATCGACGGCTCGAGCTGACGCTGTCACACCTGGGATCGACGCTCCGTGAGAGTCACGTGCGCGACCTCTCGGAGACGAATGACGACGTCGACGAGGCGGCGTTCGACGCCGCACTCGCCGGGGAGACGTATACGGTGGCCGGACGGCCGCCGTTCCACTCGACTCCCGAGGATCCCGTCTACGCCGAACGGGACGGCACCTACTACCGCCTCGACTCGATCGTGGTCGACGAGTCGGTCTCAACGCGCCCCGTACTCCGGCTGTTCGCGGTCGAGGACGACGACAACGTGACGGGGACTGCCGATTCGGACGCTGACGGGACCGGCGCGGCCGGAAATTCGGTCGACGCCGATCGCCTGCCGCCCGGTGACCAGCGCGCCGTCGAGATCGCCTGGATGGGCGCCCGTGCTCGCGGGAACCGTGGCGGCGCACCGTGGGGGGTGGTCCAGCGAGGTGGCTACGTCTACCGGAGTGAGGACGCCATCGAGGCGAGCCGACTGCTGGCGGCCGATGGCCCCGACCGCGTCAGCTACCGGGACCGCGGGTATTCGGTCTCGGTCTCCCGCGAACGGTTTCACGAACCGGTGTACCGGGCACGGGCCGATCCGGTTGCCGAGTCGTCCGAGGGCGTCGAGGCCGTCCTTCGTGGCGTCCACCTGGATGCGGACGTCTCGCAGGAGGATCTCTCCGACGACGCGCGCAACGTGATCGTGGAGGCGAGACACGGTGGATACGCTGAAGGCCATCCGTACTCGGACGCGTACGAGGCGGTGCTTCGCGCGCTTCACCGACGAGCGTATCTCGATGGGAACGTCCGGAAGGACGCCGGCGTCGAGCCCTCGAAGCGGCGCCACCTCCGGTACGACGGCGAGTACTTCACGTACCAGCTTCGGTTCGTCGACTCGGATGGTGGCGAGAACCAGGGGTGATCGACGGAACGCGTCAGTCGGAGCGGACGGAGGTGAACCCGTTAGCCGGGCCGGACGACGTCGTGATCGTCTCCGGGAGCGAGCCCTCGTAGCCCTCGGGGATGTACGGGCAGAGCGGGTCGCTTTCGAGCGGATCGCCGGTCATCGCGTACGCACGTGATCGGCTCCCGCCACAGACGTGTCGGAACTCGCAGGCGCCACACTTGCCGCGGTAGGCGTCCGGATCCCGGAGGTCCTCGAAGAGGTCCGCGTTCCGGTAGACGTCGACGACCGACCGATCGCGGACGTTCCCGGCGGACTCGGGGAGGAACCCGGACGGGTAGACCTCGCCGGTGTGGCTCACGAAGGCGAACCCGCGACCGGCCGTGATGCCGGCGCGTCGGGGGGACGCCTCGGCGTTCGATTCGTCGGCGTTCGATTCGTCGGCGTTCGGTTCGTCGGCGTTCGGTTCGTCAGCGTCGGCCGCCCGTTGGAGTCCGACGCGACGGTAGAAGGGGGCCTCGGTGGTCTTGACGCCGAAGGGTTCGCTCTCGGAGACTCCCTGGAGCCACTCCATCACCGCCTCGGCGCGGCCCGGGGCGATCGGATCGAGGACGCGGCCGCGGCCGACCGGGACGAGGAAGAAGACGCTCCAGAGGACGGCGCCGAGGTCCCGGACGCGGTCGCGGATCGCGGGGAGTTCCTCGACCGTGTCGGCACAGACGGTGGTGTTTATCTGGAGGGGAAGCCCCTCGTCGGCGGCCGCCGCCGCCGCGGCGATCGTGTCGGCGAAGCTCTCCTCGCCGCGGAAGGCGTCGTGGGTCGCCGCGGTGGCGCCGTCGAGGCTGAGTGCCATCCGTCGAACCCCGGCGTCCGCGAGGTCGGCGACGCAGTCGGGCGACAGCGACCGGGTTCCGCTCGGCGTGATCGTCATTCGGAGCCCCAAATCGTCCCCGTGCTCCACCAACTCGAGGAGGTCCGGACGCGTCAGCGGATCGCCGCCCGAGAGCACGACGAGCTGGTTCTCGCCGAACTCGGCGGCGTCCTCGAGCAGGCGCTTTCCCTCCGCCGTGGTGAGCTCGTCGGGATGGCGAGCGGGTTGGGCGTCCGCCCGGCAGTGCCGACAGGCGAGTTCACACGCCTGCGTCACCTCCCAGATGAGCACGACCGGTCGCCGGTCGGTGTCGATGTGGTCGAACATCACTCGGTCCAGATAGCGCCCCGACCGGCTTGGACCCTCGACCGAACGCGTTCGTGTGGGGTTCCCACGCGCTGATAACGGTCGGGCGGTGGTTTATCGATCCGACCCAAGCGTCCGGTATGTCCGACAACGCGGTCGAAACCGCGACGCGATCCGCCGAGGGGAGCCCGCGCTCGACGACCGACCCGCGGTGGGAGGTGTTCGTTCGTGAGGACGTCGACGACCAGATGACACACGTCGGCACGATCGCCGCGCCGACCCCCGACGTCGCTCACGAGGAGGCTGGCAAGCTGTTCGCGTGGTACGCACGCGACGTCTGGGTGACGCCCGCGGCCGAGACCTATCGGTACTCGACGTCGACGCTCGGTGAGGCGTACGAGGACGACGTGGACGGGGGTGATGCTGATGACGGCGGTCCGCATGGGGATAGCGAGGCGAACGGCGGCGACGCTGGTGATGGAGAGGAAGCGAGCGAACCACGGGTGTATGAGGAGACGGAGGGCGTACCGCGGAACCAGTGGGAATCGACGGTATCGTCGTCAGCGTCGGAGGCGTCTTCGGAATGATCTCGATCAGCAAGCTGCTGTGTGGCCTCGACGCCGAAAGCGACGGGCTGCGGTACGACGCCGCGGCGGACTCGAGCGTCGAGCAGATCACCGAGCGCAAACAGCAACGGCCGGTCGTCGTCTGGAACACGACGAAGCGGTGTAACCTCTACTGTGACCACTGTTACGCCGCCGCGGACACCGAGGGTGTGCCCGGCGAGCTGTCGACGGCGGAGGGGAAGGCGCTGCTCGACCAGCTCGCCGAGTTCGGCGTGCCGGTCGTGCTGTTCTCGGGCGGCGAGCCCCTGGTGCGTGAGGACCTGCCCGAGCTGGTGGCACACGCCGTCGACGTTGGGATCCGACCGGTCCTGTCGACGAACGGGACGCTGTTGACCGAGGCGGCGGCGGCCGAGTTGAAGGATGCCGGTCTGCAGTACGCCGGTGTGTCCGTCGACGGACTCCCTGAGCGGAACGACGCGTTCCGCGGGAAGGAGGGTGCCTTCGACGCCGCGATCCGGGGGATCGAGGCGTGTCTCGAGGTCGGGCTCAAGACGGGGCTCCGGTACACGATCACCGACCGGAACGCGGCGGACCTCGAGGGCGTGATCGACCTGCTGACCGACGTCGGTGTCGACCGGTTCTGCTTTTACCACCTCGATTACGGCGGTCGCGGCAAGGAGATCGTCGATGCCGATCTCTCGCCGGCCGAGAAACGGGACGCGGTCCGGCGGCTGTGTGACCTCACTCGCGAGTATCACGCCGCCGGCGAGAAGATCGAGACGCTGCTCGTGGGCAACTACGCCGACGCCGGCTACCTCGTCGAGTACGCACGGCGTGAACTCGGGCCGGAGACGGCCGACCGGATCCGGACGGCCCTCGAGCGAAACGGCGGCGACCCCGCCGGCGAGCGGATCGCCGACGTCGATCCCGTCGGAAACGTCCACCTCACGCAGTTCTGGCAGGGGTACAGCCCGGGGAACGTCCGCGATCGACCCTTCGGCGCGATCTGGCGTGACGAGGTGAACCCGCTTTTGAACGCGCTTCGGAATCGGGAGGATCGCTTACGCGGTCGGTGTAGCGAGTGTCAGTATCAGGACGTGTGCCGTGGCGGGTCGCGGTTGCGGGCGATGACCGTCCACGAGGACCTGTTCGCGCCGGATCCACAGTGTTACCTCACCGACGAGGAGGTCGGGGCGTCGACGTCGTCGACGCCGGCGGATTGAGCGATCTCGGGAGGTCTACGGGCCCGGATTTCCGCTGTGACTGTGGAGAGAGAGAGAGTACGTTTCGTGTGCTTTTGGCTGAGCGGGAGGGGTG